>VXMO01000018.1 GCA_009841045.1 Dehalococcoidia bacterium | reverse complement strand
CGACCCTCGTCGAACCGGCACGACACCAAAACACCGATATCTACTCCGTTTTCAGCGCGCGCAACACGGACGTCGTGCTCGGCAAGGACATCATCAAGAAGGCGCGCGGCAATGCCCTCTACGTCGATGACGCGGACGGCAGCAGTGATGTTAGGAACGTGGAGCCGTGGATCAGCGAGATCATCGAGTCGGGCCGTGTGCAGCAGGCTTACGTTTGCGGTTCCAACCGCCTGATTGAACTCACAACGCGACTCGCCGCGCCCGCGGACGTGGAGACCTACGTCTCACTGGAGGCCCACATGGCGTGCGGCCTGGGCTACTGCCATTCCTGCGCGACCGGCGCGTTTGGAGAGTCGGCGGAGTCGCCGCTGGTGTGCCGTGACGGCCCCGTCTTTCGCTGCCACCCGGCAGGCGTTACTGTATAGGGGATGGCCGTACAGGACACTGAGACCGACAGCAGGCTGGGGGTTGACCTCGGCGCCGGGCTGACCCTCAAGAACCCGGTCATGCCTGCATCCGGCTGTTTCGGGCCGGAGATGGGAACCCTGTTTGACCTCGGCCAACTCGGCGCGCTCGTTCCCAAGACTATCTTCTACGGAGAACGCGCGGGCAATCCCGCCCCACGCACTGCCGAATCTCCCGCCGGAATGTTGAACTCCATCGGCATTCCGTCGCGCGGCGTTGAACATTTCCTGACCGACCTCCTGCCCGAGTACACCAAGTACGACTCGCCCGTTATCGTGAGCATCGGCGGGCTGGGAATCGAGGAATACGACCGCCTTGCCGAGCGCCTGAACGGCGAGCCGGGCGTCGCGGGACTTGAGGTCAACATCTCCTGCCCCAATCTTGAGGCGGGCGGCATGGAGATCGGCGCAAGCCCGACCAACGTTGAGCGCGTTGTGCGCGGCGTGTCGGACCGATTCGACGGCCCCGTCATCGCCAAGCTCACGCCCAACATCACCAATATCGCGGACATCGCCAAGGCATCCGAGCAGGGGGGCGCGACGGCCATCTCCGCCATCAACACCCTGTCAGGCATGGTCATCGACGTGGACAACCGGCGAACGGTTACCGGCACGATGACGGGCGGCGTCTCCGGCCCCGCCATCCGCCCCATCGCCGTCCGCATGGTGTGGCAGGTGTGCGCTGCGGTCTCGCTGCCGGTCGTGGGGATTGGCGGGATCACGTCCGCCAAAGACGCGCTTGAGTTCATTCTGGCGGGCGCGACCGCCGTCGCCGTCGGCACCGCCAATTTCACCCGTCCCACAACGATGCTGGATGTTATCGAGGGCCTCAAAACCTACGTGCAAACGCACCATCTCAACAGCATCATCGATATTCGCGGCCAGCTTGAAGAGAGAATGCGCGTCGCCATCGAACCCCCGCGCCCGGCCGCCCCCGTCGCAGGCCCCTCCGACTAACCCATATGAACATCACCGGCAGCCACAGTGTCCCCGCGTCGCGTGAGCGCGTGTGGGAACTGCTCCACGACCCCGATGCCCTGCAAAGAATGGTGCCCGGGTGTCAGTCGCTGGACGCTGAAACGCCCCAAAAATTCTCCGCCACGTTGGCCGTTGGCGTTGGGCCAATACGAGGGCGGTTCAGCGGCTCGGTTGAAATCGAGGACGTGGCCGTGCCGGAGTCCTACAAGATGACCTTGAACGGGCAGGGCCCGACGGGGTTCGTCTCGGGCGAGGGCATGATCAACCTCACCGAGGATGGTGAGAGCACTCTCGTTGAAGTGGAGGCGGACGCGCAGGTGGGCGGAACGCTGGCGCAGATCGGCTCTCGCATGATCCAGACCGCCGTCCGAATGCTGATGGGTCAGTTCTTCGACGCCCTCAGCAGAGAGGCAAGCCCCTAATCGACCTCGTCGGGCAGAGCCTGCCGGACAATATCGGACGCCTCACTGCTTTCCGATGCCGCCGCTCCCTAGTGCGAACATCGCGCCGGACATGACGCCCTCCCAGACCATCAGCCGCAGACTGCGACTGACGTCGTGCTCAGTGAGGGTGGGACTCGGGGCGAAAAGTGACAGCATGACGATCCTAAGTGATGAGGTTGATGGAGGCACTGGCGATGCCCAGGAATAGCAGGAAGCCGAAGACATCGGTGAACGTGGTGACGACCACGGCGGACGAGACTGCCGGGTCGATGCCTACCCGCCGCAGGAAGAGCGGTACCCCTGCTCCGACTGTCCCGGCAATCACCATGTTGCCCAACATCGCCAGTCCGAGCACAAGACCCAGGCCCGGATTCTGTTTCCACAGCAGAGCTATGACTGCGACCAGGACGCCAAGAACAACCCCGTGCAGGAGACCGAGCAGGGCCTCACGCATCAGCAGGCGTCGCGCGCCGATGCCGACAAGTTCCCCAAGCGCGATCGCCCGGACGATGAGCGTGAGTGTTTGTGTGCCGCCGATACCTCCCTGTCCCGCCACAACAGGCAGGAATGCCGCGAGCACCACCACCTGCGCCAGAGTCGACTCAAAAAGCGACACTGTGCCCGCGGCGAGGAACGTCGTGCCCAAGTTTATCATCAGCCACGGCAGGTGGGTTCGAATCGAGGACGACAAGGGACCGCCGACCGTCTCTCCCGCGACGTTTGCCACCCGCTGCATCTGGCGCGTATCCAGTTCGACCGTCGCCGCCAGCAGGTGCTCGGCAAGGATGACCCCGACCAGACGTTCGTCCTTCGTCACGGGCAGCTGGGTGACGTTGTAGTGGCGCTGCAGGCGCGCGCATTCGAGGGCGGGAGTATCGGTGGTCACGGTTGCCACGAGCGGCGATGCGATCTCTCGGAGTGGTGTTTCGTTCTCCGCCAAGGCAAGCTCGACAACACTGACCTGTCCAACCAGTTCGCCGTCGTTTCCGACAAGAAAGAGATGCGTAAGCTTCTGCCGAATGTCCTCCAGTGAGCGCAGAACCTCGCGTGCCTCTCCCGTGAGGCTGTCGATGTGCGTTGTGGGCGTCTGCCCAACCATCAGATCGCCGGCCGTGTCCGGCGCGTACTCGAGCATTTCCGCGCTTTCCAGCGGTTCCAGGGACGCGGCTACCTCCCGCGCCCGCCGGACAGGGAGCCGATCCAGCACGTTCAGCACCTGTCGGGGATGCGCCTGGGCAAGCGCGAACGAGAGGATGTTCGACCCAAGCCGGGTCGCCACCCGCCCTGCCTCCACCGGGTTCATCTGGTGCAATATCCAGGCGACCGTATCGGGCGACATGACGGAGATGATGGCGTCTCTGCTGGCGCGGGGAAGCCCGGCTATGATGGTCCCGATGTCGGCGGGATGCAGGTTTTGGAGCAGCTCCCATGCGGAATGCTCTTCGCCGGCCTCGATTAGTTCCTTGACCTCATCCGCAATCTGAGCCGCCTCGTCCAGGGTTATTGCCTGCGGTTGTTCGAGTTCTGAAACCAAGTCCAACTCCTTTAGCAATACGGTTCGGCCATGATAGCCCAGCGAACGGCAGGGCTTACCACGAACGCTGCAAGTAGTTGACCGCCCGCGCCGCGTGGGAATAGCATCCCCACAGGTGCGATTAGGAGGGGAGACTTGCCGCGCTATGGCTGAATCAGTGTCAATCACGCTAACCATCAATGGTACCGAGCATTCCATAAATGTTGAGCCGCGCTTATTGCTTGTCCACGCCATCCGCGACGTTATTGGCCTGACCGGCACCCACGTCGGCTGTGATACGTCACAGTGTGGCTCATGCACCGTTCTTCTCAATGGAGAAGCGGTCAAGTCATGCTCCATGCTTGCCGCGCAGGCGGACGGCCAGCAGATCGAGACCGTGGAGGGCCTCGCCCACGCGGATGGGACTTTGCACCCGATCCAGCAGGCGTTCGCGGAGAAACATGGTCTCCAATGCGGTTTCTGCACGCCCGGCATGTTGATGATGTCCAAAGCGCTCCTCAACGAGAACCCGAACCCCAGCCGTGACGAGATCCGTCACGCCCTTGCGGGCAACATGTGCCGATGCACGGGATACCAGAACATCGTGCTCGCGATTGAATTCGCAGCCGAGCAAATGGCGCGGTAGGTGCGTGCCATGACCACAACCAGCCCGCCCCGCCAGGTCGGCCAGTCGCCCCGCCGCAAGGAGGATGATCGCCTCCTGCGAGGGCAGGGCGCATTCTCTGACGACATCAATATCCCCGGAACCGTCTGGGCGCACTTCTTTCGCAGCCCGCATGCCCACGCCCATATTCTCAACATCGACTCCTCCGCCACGATGGCACATCCGGGCGTGCTGCGCGTTCTCACCGGAGAGGACGTCCACCCCCGATATAACCCCATTCCGCCTGTTCTCGCCGTGCGAGACGCGGAGAACCCGGACAGTACGGCCGGCGCGCCCGCGTTCACCCTCATCGCAAGGAACAAGGCCAAGTACGCCGGGGAAATCGTGGCCATCGTGGTTGCGGAAACGCGGGAGGCGGCGCGAGACGCTGCCGATCTGTTGATGGTCGACTATCGGCCGCTGCCGGTGGCCAACACACCGGAGCAGGCGATGGGACCCGACGCGCCACAGGTGCATGATGACCGCTCTAATGAACAGGTTCGTTGGCTCAAGAGCACGGAGAACGTGTCCAGCACCTTTGAGGACTCCGAGATCATCCTGCGGCACGACTTCGTGAACCAGCGTATCCACGCCGTGCCGATGGAGCCGCGCGCCGGCATCGCCCACTGGGACCCCGCCACGCAGTTCCTTACCATCTGGGCGTCTATACAGGGCGCGCATGAGCTACGAACGCAGATGGCCGAAGTGCTGGAGCTTTCTCCCGACCAGATTCGCTCTGTCGCGCCGGACGTTGGCGGAGGATTCGGCGCGAAGCATGGCGGAGAGGTGGAGTACTTCCTCCTTGCCATCGCCTCGATGGAGTTAGGACTCCCCGTCAAGTGGGCCGCCTCGCGCACGGAGGAGTTCCTTTCTCTCAGCCATGCACGCGGCAAGACTTCCCAGTTCGAAGTGGCCGCCGACCGTGATGGCCGCGTCAAAGCGTTGAGGCTCCGGCACACCACGGACCTGGGCGCGTTCCCCAAGGGAGCAACCCCAATCGTCGCGCAAACATCCGCCATCATCGCCACCGGCGTCTACGGCATTCGAGAAGCCTCGTTTGAAGTCCACTCTGTCTACACCAACCACACGCCGGAGGGCGCGTACCGCGGGTACGGTCGGCCTGAGGGTATCTACCTGATCGAACGCGCCATGGACATGCTGGCGCGTGATCTGGACATCGACCCCGCGGAAATCCGCCGTCGGAACATGATCCAGCCGGAGGAGTTCCCGTACTATCGCACCCCCGGCGGAGACATCTACGACAGCGGCAATTACCCCGAAGCGCTCGAACGCGCACTTGAAGTCAGCGACTACGAGGGTTTGCGCGCGCGGCAGCGTGAAATGCGCGCGGACGGGAAGTACCTGGGAATCGGACTTGCGTCGTGGGTCAAGACCGGCGGGTTTGGCCCGTCGTCACTTGATCCCTCCTCCTCCATGCCGGAGTGGGCGCGCGTGAAAGTGTCTCCCGCAGGAATGGTCACCATATACACCGGCTCCTCGCCGCACGGGCAGGGCAACTACACCACCTACGCGCAGGTGGCCGCGGACACCCTCCACGTCCCGCTGGACGATATATCCGTAACGCACGGCGACACGGCAACAGTCACGTACGGCTCGGGCACGTTCGCCAGCCGCAATATGGTCGTTGGCGGCACGGCGGTCCTCCAGGCCTCCCAGAAGGTCCTGGACAAGATGACTCAATTCGCCGCCCATGCGCTGAACGCAGATTCGGACAGTGTGACGTACACGGACGGTGTGTTCTCCGCCAACGGCTCGTCCATCACTTTCCGCGAGGTTGCCGCCAACATCAATCGGGTATTGGAGCGCCCGCCCGGCATGGAAATGGGGCTGGACGAGTCCTCCTTCTATCAGCCGACTCACCTCACCTTCAATTACGGCACGTATGTCGCCGTGGTGGAAGTTGACCCGGAAACGGGCGACGTTGATCTGCAGCAGCTGTACTGCGTGGATGATCAGGGCGTCGTCGTCCATCCGGTCATCGTGGAGGGGCAGGTTCACGGCGGCGCAGCGCAGGGAATCGGTCAGGCGCTCTATGAGGACATCATCTACGACGACAACGGCCAGTTGCTCAGCGGGTCACTGATGGACTATGCGCTGCCGACGGCGGAGATGATGCCGGAGTTCATCTCCGAGTTCATCGAGACCCCGTCGCCCACCAACCCGCTCGGCGTCAAGGGCATGGGAGAGGGCCCAACGACGGGCGCGCCCCCGGCCGTGGTCAACGCAGTTGTTGACGCGCTCGCCCCGTTCAATGTTCGAGACATCGCGATGCCGCTGACGCCGGAGCGCGTGTGGCGCGCCATACAGGACGCGCAGAATGGAGACCAATCATGATTCCGGGAGCATTCGACTACGCAGCGCCCGATACCGTCGCGGCCGCCATCCTCCTGCTGCGAGAGCGTCCCGGCGAAGGCAAGGTTATTGCCGGTGGTCAGAGCCTCCTGCCGATGATGAAACTCCGCGTCGCCATGCCCGGCCTCATAGTTGATCTGCGCAAGACGCGCGGCGAACTGTCACACATCAGCAACGACGGGAGCAATCTGCGAATCGGCTCAATGACCAGCCACGCCCATGTCGCCGGATCCGACGTGGTCCAGGATACGCTGCCGGTGCTGGCTGAAACGGCTGCGGAGATCGCGGACGTGCAGGTGAGGAATCTCGGCACCATCGGCGGCAGCATCGCTCACGCCGACCCCGTCGCGGACTACCCCGCCACGCTCCTTGCGCTCGATGCGCAGGCGGAGATCGCGGGGCTGAACGGCGTGCGCGTCGTATCCGTTGATGAACTCATCATGGACGCGTTCATCAGCACGCTCGCCGAGGACGAAATCATCACAGAGATCGTCATCCCCATCACGGAAGGACGCACGGGCGCGGCGTATATCAAATTCGCAAACAAAGCGTCCCACTTCGCCATCGTGGGCGTGGCTGCCCACGTCGTGCTGGACGACAGCGGTTATCTGTCCCGCGTCGCCGTCGGCATCACCGGCGCGGCGTCACGCGCCGCCCGCGCAACGGCAGTCGAAGACACGCTGAGGGGGCAAGTACCGACACCGGACGCCATTTCGGCGGCATCCGCCTTGGCGGCGGACGGCCTTGAGTGCATCGCAGACCTGCACGGCTCGCCGGAGTACCGGCAGAACCTGTGCCGCGTGCTGACGCGGCGCGCTATCACACGGGCAGTAGAGCGCGCCCGGGAATAGCCGCGAGAAAGGACGGAGCCATGGCCACGGACGCGAAGCTTGTTGGGCAATCCGTCGCTCGGCGTGAGGACGAAAAACTCCTTCTTGGCCGAGGCGCGTTTGTCGAGGACATCAAGGTTCCCGGAACCCAGTGGCTAAGCCTTGTCCGCAGTCCTCACGCCCACGCCCGCATCCGCAGCATCGACACCTCGGCAGCCCTGCAGGCGCCCGGTGTCACCGCCGTTTTCACCGGCAAGGATATCCATCCTCGTTTCGGCACCAATCCAACCGTCCCGTTGAGGTTTTACGGCGCGGAATCGGCTCCGTACGACCTGATCGCAGTCGATAAGGCACGGCACGTCGGCGAGGTTGTGGCGGTGGTCGTCGCGGATACCCGTTATGGCGCGCGTGACGCGGCTGATCTGATCTTCGTCGACTACGAGCCGTTGGAGGCCGCAATCGATGTGGAGAAGGCGCTTCGGGATGACGCCCCTCGCGTCCATGATGATCGTCCAAACGGAATCATCCACTGGCGGCATCAGCTCGGCAACGTCTCCCAGGCCTTTGAGGAAGCCGCGGTTATCGTCCGTGAACGGATAGTGAATCAGAAGATCCATGGCGTGCCGATGGAACCTCGTGCCGGCCTCGCGCATTGGGACCCCGTCCAGGAGACGATGAGCCTGTGGGCGACAGTTCAGACGCCACACGCTCTGCGTGATCACCTCGCCGAGATTCTGCACCTGTCCTCGGACAGTGTCCGCGTGGTTGCGCCGGATGTCGGCGGCGGTTTCGGCGTGAAGCACGAGGATCCCGAGTATGCGCTTCTCTGCATTGCGTCGATGCACCTTGGCGTGCCCGTCAAGTGGGTCGCCACGCGCACCGAGGATTTTCTGGCGATGCACCAGGCGCGTGGCAAGACCTCATACCTTGAAGTGTCCGCGGACGCTGACGGCAAGCTGACCGGCCTCCGGGTGCGCCACCTGCATGATCTCGGCGCGTACGCCAAGGGACCTGAGCCGTCCCTGTCCGCCTCGTCAGCCATGATCTCAACCGGCGTGTATGACATCCCGAACGTTGAGTTCGAAGTTCGGAACGGCTACACCAACACCACACCGCAGGGACCGTACCGCGGCGCGGGAAGGCCGGAGGGCATCCACCTTATTGAGCGTGGACTGGATCGGCTCGCGAGTGAGCTTGGCCTTGATCCGACCGAGATTCGCCGCCGCAACTACCTACCGCCTTTCGATCAGCCAATGCGAACCGGCGGCGGCGATGTGTTCGACAGCGGAAACTACGAAGCATCCCTTGACCAGGTCATGGAACTCAGCAGCTACCGGCAACTGCGGGAACAGCAGCAACAGGCGCGCGCTGAGGGGCGTCATATGGGCATCGGCGTCGCCTCGTGGGTCAAGACGGGCGGCTCCGGTCCCAGCCCGGTTGATCCCAGCAGCAGCCGCTATGAATGGGGCAGGGTGCGCGTTGATCGCGGCGGCAAGGTCACGCTGTTCACCGGCTCGTCTCCGCACGGGCAGGGCGGCGAGACCGTCTTTGCCCAGATTGTCGCTGACGTTTTTGGCATTTCCGATGACGACGTAACCGTTCTCCACGGCGACACCGCCACCGTCGCGCACGGAGTCGGGACGTACGGCAGCCGCGCGCTTGTGACGGGCGGCATGTCCGCCAAGATCGCCGCCGAAAAGGTGCGCGACAAGATGCTGAAACTCTCCGCCCACATGATGGGCTGCGAACCCGACCATATGACGCTGGAGGGCGGGGTTTTCGTCTGCACCACAAACAGGGAGCGCACACTCCCGTTCGCCGAAGTAGCGGACGCCTCCTTCCAGGTGCTGGCCCGCCCGGCGGACATGGAGTTCGGCCTTGATGAGGATTCGTTCTACCAGCCCAGCGGCCTGACCTACAACTTCGGCACGTACATCGCTGTCGTTGAGGTGGACACCGAGACCGGCGACGTTGATCTCCAGCGCCTCTACACCGTCGATGACCAGGGCGTCATCGTGAACCCCATGACGGTGGTGGGGCAGGTGCATGGCGGCGCGACGCAGGGCATTGGGCAGGCGTTGTACGAGATTTCTGAATACGATCAGACAGGGCAGCTCCTGAACGCCTCGCTGATGGACTACGCGATACCGACGGCTGAGATGACGCCGGAGTTTGTCGTTGCGTTCTCCGAAACGCCGTCCCCGTTGAACTCGCTGGGTGTCAAGGGAATGGGCGAAGGCCCCACGACAGGCGCGCCGTCCGCCGTTGTGAACGCCGTCGTCGACGCGCTTTCGCCTCTTGGCGTCAGCCACATTGAGATGCCGCTAACGCCTGAACGCGTCTGGCGTGCCATCCAGGACGCGCAGGGCTAGCGCATCAAATCACACAGTACTCAAGGAGCCCTGCATTGTGAACTTCGACATCATCCAATGTCCACAGTGTGACAAGAGCATCCAGGAAGGTCACCTCATCGGCCATATGATTCTTGAACACACAGCGGCTCCATATTCATGGCCTGACACGGACGAGTACCGCAATCTGTTGGCCGCCATCGTCCGTGGAATACCAGAGGCAGGCTTCTCTCGCAGGGGATTTACGTGTACTGCCTGTGGGGAGAGATACACGGTGGAAAGTACTTTTGACCGTGCGATCGTCATGGAACAAAAGTGGTTAGTGAATCACAGCTGTTTCGCAACTAATCAATAGCGGCCGCGAAAGCTCAACGTTCACTGGAAATCTCTACCGTCCTGACACGTTGAACAGGAACGTTACAACGTCTCCGTCCTGGATGAGGTAGGTCTTTCCCTCCTGCCGGAGTGTGCCGTGGCGGCGCGCCTCGGCGAACTTGCCCTCCACCGCGATGAAGTCGTCATATGACGTGACCTCAGCGCGGATGAAGCCGCGTTCCATGTCAGTGTGGATCTTCCTTCCCGCCGCCTGTGGCGCAGGCGTGTCCGTTTCAAGCTGCCAGGCCCGCGTCTCGTTCGGCCCCACCGTGTAGAAGGTAATTAGCCCCGCCACCGACTGCGCAAGTCGTGATAACTCACCGATTGCATCTGTGGGCGCGCCCATCTCCTCCCGGAACGCCGCAGCCTCCTCCGGCTCAAGTTGGGAAAGTTCCTCCTCCAGCCGAGCAGAAAGCGCGATGCAGCCGGTGGTCGAGCCGCCATGCTTTGCGTTCCACTCCGCAGAAAGCTCATCACTCCGCGAAAGATCATCCTCCGAGATATTCAGCGCAATGATTAACGGCTTGGTCGTCAGGAATGTGAAACCGGCGATCATGCGCTCCTCATCAGGTGTCATATCCACGCTTCGGATAGCATCGCTGTTTTCGAGCGCGGCGTGGAGACGACGCAGCAGATCAGCCTCGGCCAGCAGGGCGTCACGCTCAGTCGCCCGCGCCCCTTTCAGTGAATCCTCGATGCGCTCAAGCCGCCGTGTGACGATTGCCATGTCCGCGAACACCATCTCCATGAGCATGGTTTCGATATCGGCCTCCGGCGTCGGATCGGGCAGGGCCGGAGAACGGAAAGCGCGAACGACCAGCAGCAGCGCGTCCGCCTGGCTCACCTCCAGCAGGTACTGTCCCTGGATGCCCCGCGACTTGCCCATCTCCGGCGGCTGTCCCGGTATATCGATGAACGAAAGCTCCGCCTGCACGACTCGCTTCGGCTGGACAAGCTCAGAAATTCGATCCAGCCGTGGGTCCGGGATGCGGACGACTCCAAGGTTGGGCTGCGTGGCAGCAGTGAATGCGCCTGTTTCCGCGTGGGCATGTGTGAGCGCGTTCAGCAGTGTGGTCTTGCCGCTTGAGGGAAGGCCGATGATTCCGACGTCCATCGCGCGGCTAGTCGAAGGCTACAAGGGTGCCATTGTCGGTCAGGACAAAGAGACTGCCGTCTGCGTAGGCCGGCGCTGACGATACGGGGCCGCCAAGGTCAAGCTCCCACAATTGGTCGCCCGAGACGGTGTCAAGAGCAAAGAACTGCCCGGCCTCTGTTCCGATGTACAGCACGTTATTCACCACGGTGGGAGAACCGGTCCAGGTGGGCTCATCCCCCAGCGCCGTCTTCCACAATTCCTGGCCGCCGCTCAGAGTGAATGCGAAGACATTGCCCTCTCGCGTTGCGAAGAACGCCCGATTCCCTTCAATAGCCGCGTCTGCCCAGACCTCTTCTCTAATGCTCTGGGTCCACACGGTGCCGCTCTGCGCGGGGGGGAATGGAGCGAGTCCCCAGATATAGAACTGCGACCAGAATCGGAGCACCGTCTTTTCCAGTGGAAGATTCTGCGCCCGGATATTGATTGCCCGGACAAATCCCCGCACGTCGCCAAACGCAGCCGTGCCGTGGCTCACCGCAGCGGCTCCCTCTACCGCGCCGGGAACAACATAGCTGAGCCGTGTCTGCCCCGTCTCACCAACGAGAACAAGGACCTGGTTGCCCCGTGTTGGGATGATGACCATCCCCTCGCTGACGGACGGAGGCGCGAACATACCGTCTCCGGTGTCGATCTCCCATCGCTTCTCGCCGTTCCCCGCGTCAAATGCTTGGATTACGCCGTCCTGGCTGGAAAGGTACACACTGCCCCCATCCACGTTGACCCAGGAGAACAGTGGGTTGGAGATGACGGACTGCCAAATCACCTCCCCGGTGTCGGCCTCAAGCGCGGCCATCTGTGAATTTCTGAATGCGATGTAGAGCCGATCCTCAGCGATGATTGGCGATGCGTCCATCGGGCCCGGCCCCGGCTGTTCCCACAGCAGCGACCCGTCCTCAGCCGAATACGCGAGGATGCGGGAATCCAGAGTCGTGACGAAGACACGCCCATCGGCGACCGTCGGCGACGACGTTATCTCCGCCCCGATCTCAGTGCGCCAACGCTCAACTCCCTGCGGTGTGATATCCACGTTGCTGGCGCTGCCTATATTCGCCGCCCCGCCCCCCGGGCTCGTCCACAGGCCGCTGCCGACCTGCGCGGTTAGTGTGGTCGTTGGGGGACCGGTCAGCAGGCCCGGTGGCGCGCCACGGTCATAGAGGAACAGCGCGAGAAGGGCGAAGACGGCAATGGCGACCGCACCGCGACGCAGCCATTTCCGCTGTGTCCGCCTGCGCTGCGCCCGCTGCGCGAACTCCTCCGCCTCAGCGCGATCGTGAATTGGGGCGTCTCGAATATCCCGCCAGCACACGGCGCAGCGCGTCACGCTCGCAAGATTGATGGCCAGACACTCATTGCAAACGCGGAACTTCCCTGTACCGTCCCCCTCCACGCTCAGGCGTGACGGCTCGAATTGAGCGATGTCGTCCTGGATCTCCTGCCGCGCGGTCTCGTCGGGCACCACAATCTGTGCCTCCGGCATGGAGAGGTTGTTGCGAAACTCCAACAGTGTTTCCCGCATCTCCTGCGCCGACGCGAAGCGCTCATTCGGGTCCCATGCAAGCGCCTTGCCGACAATCTCGTCGAGCGCCGCGGGCAGTGCAGGGTTGAGCGCGGTGACGGGCGCGATACGCCCTTCCTGCTGCTTCACGCGCACGGTGTCACGGTTGTTGCCGGTGAAGGGCACGTGGCCGGTCAGCGTCTCGTAGAGCACCATCCCGAGTGAGAAGATGTCCGACTTCGCGTTCGGCTCAGAGCCGCGCAAAATCTCCGGCGCCATGAACGCCGGCAGGGGAATCTGCAGGGACGACTGCAAGCCGCTCATGCCGATGGACAACTCCGACAGCCCGGCGTTCCGGAGCTGCGCGCCCGACACAGGCGTCACGAAGACGTCACGAGAATTAACGTCGCCGTGAATGAGGTCTGCGTCGTGCAGCGCCTGTAGCCCCGCCGCAGCCTGCGCTATGAGTTGCAGCGCCTCGTCGAGTTGCAGCCCTCGTGTCAGCCATCCGCGAAGCTGCTCACCGCGCGCCGGTTCATAGACCATCCAGAATGTCTCGCCATCCGGATGGGTCTCCAACAGCCTGCCGACATGCGCATGATGCACATCCAAATGCCGCTCCATGAGTGAGCGAAATGGGCCAAGCATGGCCGCGTTCTCAAGGGCGCGAACGCGTGGTTCTCGGATCTCTACCGCATCGCCGCTTTCGCGTTCGATGGCGGAATAGACTGAATAAAGGGATGTCCCGGGCAGGGTGGTGAGAATGTCGTATCGCTCTTGCAGCGACGCGGGCGTTGTTGTCATGAGTATTGCGGGATATTGTACGGAGGCACGTGCCGCGCGGCAAGTAGGAAGGCGTTGGGATTTCCATGCTCGAGATCTACTATGGCGAGGATGACTATTCCCGCAAGCGCGCCATCGACGCGCTCCGGGATCAACTTGGCGACCCGGAGATGGCGTCCCTCAACACCGTGACCCTCAGCGCTGCTGACACGACTCCGGCGGAAGTTGTCGCGCAGGCGGGCGCGGTTCCGTTCCTGGCCGAAGGACGCCTCGTGGTCGTTGAAGGACTGCTGGCCATGTTCTCCCGTTCGCAGGGAGGCGGGGGTGGCAGAAGTGCAGGGCGTTCTTCGCGTTCCCGGCAAGCCGCCCTCCAAGACAACCAAAAAGATTCAACGGACTCGTTCCGCGGCTGGGGCCAGCTAAAGGACCTCGCCCCCGGCCTGCCGGAGTCAAATGTCCTCGTGCTGTCGGATGAAAGCGCCACAGACTCAAACCCGTTGCTCCGGCATCTCACGCCTGTAGCCAATGTCCGCGTGTTCACGCCACTCCGGGGCAACGACCTGACCCGATGGATTGGAGAGAGCGTGCAGGAACGGGGAGGCCGCATCGAAAACGCCGCCCAGCGCGCCCTTGCCGACGCCCACGGCAGCAATCTCTGGGCGCTCTCCAATGAGATCGACAAGCTCCTGCTCTACGCCGGAGACAGACCCGTCACGGCTGAGGATGTAAACGCCATGACCGGTGCAACACGGGAGGAAAACATCTTCGCGATGGTTGATGACGTGATTGAGCGCCGCTATCCCCGCGCCCGGGAGCGTATTGAGAGGCTGAGGGAAGACTCGGGAGCGGCGGTGCCACAGATCATGGCGATGCTTGGAACGCAGGTTAGGCGTCTCCTTGCTGCCAAGGACGCGACTGAGCGCCGCGTCTCACAGTCGGAACTCCAGGACGCCATCGGATCGCGCTCTGATTTCGCTATCCGCAAGACGGTGGACCAAAGCCGCAGCTTCACCATGCCCCGCCTGCGTGAGATGCACCGCGCCATCCTGGACTATGACATTGCCCTCAAGACAGGCCAACTCAATGAGGACACCGCGTTGGAATTCCTCATCGCAGACCTCTGCGGCATCGGAACACCCCTCCGTCATTCCCGCGAAAGCGGGAATCCAGTAACTCAGCCCACCCGCGGCTCCGTGAGCGGGTTGTAGCAGGCAAGGGTATGCCCCTCATCCATCGTCACTAGTGGCGGCATTGGATTCGTTCGACAGACGACTGTCGCCTTGTTGCAGCGGGGCAGGAACGGGCACTCATCCGGCGCGTCCAACAAGTCCGGTGGCGCTCCCGGAATCCCGGGCAACGGCTTCGTATCCCGGTCAAGACGGGGCATGGCGTTCAACAAACCTGCCGTGTAGGGGTGCTTTGGGTTGTTGAACAGCGTGACCGTGTCAGCCGATTCCACGATGCGCCCGCCGTACATCACCAGCACCTTGTCCGCCGCCCGCGCGATGACTCCCATATCATGCGTGATCAGGATGATTCCCGTGCCGGACTCCTTCGCCAGTCCCATGAGTCGTTCCAGAATCTCCGCCTGCAGCGTCACGTCCAGCGCGGAGGTCGGTTCGTCCGCAATAAGCAGCTCCGGTTCCAGCACCAGCATCATCGCCAACATCACCCGCTGGCACATGCCGCCGCTCATCTCCCACGGATAGCTCTGCATCACGTACTCGGGGTCCGGCAGGCCAAGCGACGCAAGCGCAACCAGCGTCTCCTCACGCACCTCATCCCCGTCAATGCGCCCGTGAGCGTTGAATATCTCTGCAATCTGGTCGCCGATGGTGATCAGTGGATTCAGCGCGGCCTGCGGATCCTGGAAGATCATGGCCATAGCCTCGCCCCGGAGGATGCGACGCTCATCCTCGTCCATCTCATCGAGGTCCGTTCCCCGGAAGTTGATGCGTCCGCCCACCACGCGACCGGGGTAGGGAACGAGTCCCATCACCGAGAGGCCAGCCGTCGTCTTGCCGCAGCCGCTCTCGCCGACGATGCCGAGAATCTCACCACGCTGAACGGCGAAGCTCGTCTCCTGCACGGCCTTGACTGTGCCGTTCTGTGTAAAAAACGACGTGTGCAGATTCTCGACGCTTAGCAGCGGCTCTAGTGACGTGGACATGCGCTCAGGGTACGGCAACAGGGCAGCGTGCGCCATTTGACATGGGCGCGCGCGCGTACATAGAGTGAGCTATGGCGGCAAGCGGAACCCAACCTGCCTAGGGGAGCCTCGACAGTGGTTGAGAGTGGCAAGTATTGGATTATCGCGGCTATGGGTGTCGCCGCCGTTCTCGTTCCCCTGAGCCTCATGATTTTCTCCGGGATGCTTCAGCGCATCCGTATCCGCCCCTCCACACCCGCCGACCAGGAACCTCGTTTCATGCGCATGACCTATGAATCCGGCATGGTCCCCACGGGCGAGGCAAACGTTCAATTCAATTTCCGCTTCTACTTATTCGCTCTGCTATTCGTCATCTTTGACGTTGAGGTGATCTTCCTGCTGCCGTGGGCGGCGCGATTCCTCTCATTGGGGTGGGTGGCGTTCATCGGCATGGCGATATTCCTCATACTTGTCCTTGTTGGATTCCTCTATGAATGGAAGAAGGAGGCGCTTGAGTGGCAGAAATGACCCCCACGCCGCCCGGCCCTGAGCAGCTGCCGTCGCCATATGGCATCCCCCTCACCGTCACAACCAACCAGTTGGACAATGAAGAGGGAGAGGTCATTGAGCGGCTGCGCGCCCTCGCAACGGAGCAGCACGTCGATGAACCTATTGAGGTCACCGAGGAGTTAAAGCGGTCCGTCCTCGTCACGTCTCTCGATGCGCTGCTGGATTGGGGTCGCTCCAACTCCGTGTGGCCCGTGACCCTCGGTCTGGCCTGCTGTGCCTTTGAAATGATCGCCGCTGTGATGCCGCGTTTCGACCAGGCGCGATTCGGGATGGAGATCTTCCGGGCCTCGCCGCGGCAGGCTGACCTGATGATCGTCTCCGGCACCGTCACGTGGAAGATGGCCCCTGTCGTTCGCCGCATCTACGAGCAGATGCCGAATCCCAAGTGGGTGATCTCAATGGGCGTGTGTGCGACAAGCGGCGGGCCGTACTACCAGGGCTACAGCGTCGTTCCGGGCGTCAACAGGCTCGTGCCCGTTGACGTCTATGTGCCCGGCTGCCCGCCGCGGCCCGATGCTCTGCTACATGGATTGCTCAAACTCCAGGAAAAGATTAAGCGCGACTCGCTTGTTCGAGAGCGGGAACCGCGCCTGAGAAAACTCATCTCCTGAGGCCGCATGACAACCACCCTTTCAGGCCACGACATCGCCGAGAAACTCCGCGCCGCGCTGCCGGACGCAGTTGAAGAGGAGCGCGAGGAGTGGGTGGTCGTCTCTCCTGAGTCCATTGCCGATGTCTGCCGCCTTCTCCGCGACGATGATGAGACCGATTTCCGGATGCTCCGTTCCATCGATGCCGTCGATTTCATCGATCGTTTCGAGCTGCGTTACGGCCTGCTCTCCATCCACCGCAACCAGGAAGCCACGCTCAAGGTGCGCGTGTGGGGCAGGGACGAGCTCAGCGTGCGGTCCGTAACTCCCGTGTGGGAAGGCGCCAACCTCCAGGAGCGCGAGATCTATGACCTCTTCGGGATAGAGTTTGACGGCCATCCGAACATGAAGCGGATTCTGCTGTGGGAAGGCTTCCCCGGCCATCCCCTCCGCAAGGACTTTGCGTAGGACGCCCATGCAGTCTCCAAACCAGCCCAACACGGTTGACTCGCCCGACTACGACATCGAGCCGGTACTGCTCAATCTCGGGCCGCAGCACCCGTCCACGCACGGCGTATTCCGCATACGCACGCTGTTGGACGGCGAAGAGGTCGTGGACGTTGAGCCGGTGTTCGGCTATCTCCACCGTGGCAGTTCCAAGCTCGCGGAGGAACGCAGCTACACGCAGGTCATCACCCTCACTGACCGCCTCGACTACCTCTCCGGCATGACCAACAACCTTGCCTACGTCCGCGCCGTCGAGGCGTTGGCGGGCGTGGAAGTGCCGGAGCGGGCGCAATACCTCCGTGTGATGACCGCCGAACTGATGCGAATCGCCAGCCATCTCATGGCGATGGGCTTCCTCATCAACGACCTTGGAGCGTGGGTCACACCGCTCATGCACATGTTCCGCGAGCGCGAGAAGGTGCTCGATCTCTTTGAGATGATTTGCGGCGCGCGCATAACGTTCAGCTACATGCGCATCGGCGGAGTCTCGCACGACCTGCCGCCCGGATTTGATGCCGCGGTCAACGGTTTCCTTGATGATTTCGAGGAGCGTGTGGCGGAGTACGAGAAGCTGCTGCTTGAGAACGAGATACTCGTTTCTCGCATGAAGGGCATCGCTCAACTGACCGGCGAGCGCGCTATCGAATGTTCCGTCACCGGTCCCAATCTCCGCGCCTCCGGCGTCAACTTCGATCTCCGCAAGCAGGCGCCCTATGAGGTCTACGACCGCATGAACTTCGACGTTCCCGTGACACAGAACGGCGACAACTGGGATCGCATGTGGGTTCGGCTGCAGGAGATGAAAGAGTCGGCGAAGATGGTGCGGCAGTGCATGGCCGACCTGCCCGACGGCATCACGCGCACCGAGGCGGACTTCTTTATCCGGCCGCCCGTCGGTGAGGTCTACAGCGCCATCGAGGCCACCAAGGGCGAGCTTGGCTTCTACCTCGTCAGCGACGGTACCATCGCCCCGTACCGCTGCGGAATCCGCGCCCCGTCCTTCATCAATTTGACCGTCCTCCGCGAACTTTGCATCGGCTGGAAGCTCGCCGATCTCATCGTCAATTTCGGAACCCTGGACATCAACGTCGGTGAGGTTGACCGATGATTGCCGAGCTCACCCGCGAATTCCTCGAAAACTATTTGTCGACTGATCTTGTTGACGTTGCAATGCCGCTGCTTGGCCTCTTCATCGTCGTCAATGTGCTGCTCGGCAGCGCCGTCATGCTCACCTACGCCGAGCGTCGTCTTGTGGCCCGCATGCAGAACCGCATCGGCCCCAACCGCGTTGGTCCGTTCGGCCTCCTGCAAGGCGTGGCCGACCTCATGAAACTGGTGCTCAAGGAAGATCTGACGCCGCGTTCCGCTGATCGCCTCGTCTTTCTTATCGCGCCCATCCTCTTCTTCGCCCCCGCCATCGCGCTCTTTGCCGTCGTGCCGTTCTTTGACGGATGGACGGTCGCCGACCTCGACGCAGGCATCGTTTATGTGATCGCAGTCACGTCCATATCCTCGCTGGCCGCGTTCGCTGCGGGGTGGGCCTCCAACAACAAGTACTCGCTGTACGGCGCGGTGCGCGGAGTGGCGCAGCTCGTCAGCTACGAGGTGCCGTTGATTCTTGCCGTCACGTCCGTCGTCGTGCTGGCCGGCTCCCTGAACCTGCAGGAGATTGTCGAGGCGCAGGGCATCCCGTTCGTCCTCGTTCAGCCGCTCGGATTCCTCATCATGCTCATCGCCGTCACCGCCGAGTTGAACCGCACCCCGTTCGACATCAACGAGGCCGAGTCGGAGATCGTTGCCGGATTCCACACGGAATACACGGGCACCAAGTTCGCGCTCATCTACGGCGCGGAGTATGTCGCCGCGCTCGGCTGGTCCGCCGTCATCGTCACCCTGTTCTTCGCAGGCTGGAAGCCGGATCTCGGCGGCGTCATCTGGTTCGGCCTCAAGACCTCGGCAATCGTCTTCCTCTTCTTCTGGTTCCGCGGCACGTGGCCGCGCGTCCGCATCGACCAGATGCTGGCGCTGGCATGGAAAGTGCTCTTCCCGCTCGCCACCGTGAACATCCTTGTCACGGCAGGCGAAGTGCTGGCGATGCAGGCGCTGTTCTCGCTGGAGCCCGGCGAGGCGCTGCCGACCGCCGCGCTGGCCGTCATCGCCGTCATCAACATCGGCCTGACAGTCGTGACCTTGGCGCTGCTGGGGCGCGTGCCCGGTCTTGCGAAATTCGACAAACAGTTGGCAGTCCCCGCCGAGGCGCGGGCATAGGAGGCGCTCATGGCTCTATTTGGCACCGGAGCGATCAAGGGGCTGATGGTGACGCTTGGCTACATCCGACGCAAGCCATTCACCACCCAGTACCCGGAGGACAAGCTGGAGCAGTCGCCCCGATTCCGCGGTAACACGTTTGTCTGGTACGAGGAACGCTGCACCGGCTGCGCCACGTGCGCCAAGGGGTGCCCGCTCGGAATTATCCGCATCGTCACGCATCCAGAGCCGCACTCGCAGGTTGGCAGCGACTACCACGTTGACGTCTTCGACATCGACACGGGCCGCTGCATGTTCTGCGCGCTCTGCGTTGAGGTCTGCCCCTACGACGCGCTACACATGGGCGGTGATTTCGAGCAGGCGTCATATGGCCGCGAGGACATGGTCATTAGCGTCGAGGACCTCAAGGCGATGCCCAAGAAGCCGCGCACGCAGTTCCGCCCGCAGATGGAGATGATCGGCCACGACGGCAAAGACGAGCTTGAGGAGCACGAGGCGGGGCGTTGGTCACTCTAGCGTTCTTCTTTCTCGCCACCGCCGCCATGATCGGCGCTCTCGCCGTCGTGACGGCGCGCAACCTCTTTTATGCCGCGCTCGGCCTGCTTGTCAGCCTCGCCGCTGTCGCGGGCATCTACGTCACGCTCGACGCGGACTTTCTCGCGCTCGCGCAGTTCCTCATCTACGTGGGCGGCATCGCCGTCCTTATCGTCTTCGCGGTGATGATGACGGCCCAGATAAACCGCGCCAGCAGTTCCCATCGGCTGTGGCCGCTTGGCCTGCTGACCGGAGCCGCAACACTGGCCGGGCTGGCTTACGTCATGATCAACACGGAATGGCGCAGCGAGAGCAGGGGCGAGACGATCTCTCCAATGGTCGGCGACGCGTCCTCCGCAGGCATCCACCTGCCTGACCTTTTGTTCAGCACATATCTCCTGCCGTTTGAACTGGCGGGGCTGCTGCTGCTTGTGGCGACTATCGGCGCGCTCGTGATTGCGCGGGAGCGGTGAGGCAGGGTAGGGCATGGACGCGCTCGCGCTGCAACACTACCTCCTGCTTTCCGCCGGCCTCTTTGCCGTTGGGCTGGTCGGCGTTCTCGCCAAGCGCAACGTCGTTGTGATTCTCATGTCCATCGAGCTGATGCTGAACGGCGTCAACGTCGCGCTCGTCGCCTTCTCCCGCTATTCCCCGGTGGACGAGCTTGCAGGCCACATATTCGCCATCTTCATCATCACTGTCGCGGCAGCGGAGGTTGCAATCGGCCTCGCCATCCTGCTGACCATATTCGCCCGCCGCAACACCGTCGACGCCGCCGAGATCAATCTCTTGAAGTGACAGCGAGGAACAAAAAATGTGGGTTGAGTTCAAACGCGTGAAGGGACTGAAAGCCGCGGAGATGTGGAAGACCCTCTATGAAGGCGAGGGCCTGCCCACGCGTATCATGCCCGACCGCGTGGAACAGTGGGGCGACGAGTTCGCCGAGTTCAAGGTCTGCATTCCCCGCGCTCGCGAGCACGTCGCCGAAGAGATCGAGCGAAAAGTCTAGTTAACGCACAACGGAATCTTCACCACCGAACAATGAAACTATTGCAAGAGGGCCAAGTCTAAAAAATGCCAGAGATAGCAGTCTGGCTGATTATTGCCGCGCCGCTTGCAGCGGCCGTTTTCAACGGCCTGGTCATCCGTCCTCTGTTCGGCCCGGTGTCGCGTGTCGCTTTCGACGCAACCGCCGGCTCTATTGCCATATCGTTCATCCTCTCGCTCTGGGCGTTGTACGCCGTGTGGACGGATCAAGAAGTTGTCCTTCCACTCCACGAGATCATCCGCGTCGATGAGTTTTCGCTTCGGATAGGACTACTCCTCGACGGCCTCACCGCCATCATGCTGGTGGTCGTCACGTCCGTGAGCCTCCTCGTCCAGATCTACTCGCACGGCTACATGCGCGACGACGCAAGCTACGTCCGCTACTACACGTTCATGGCCCTGTTCACGGCGGCGATGCTGACACTGGTGCTGGCCAACAACCTGATCTTGCTGTTCGTCGGATGGGAGCTCGTCGGCCTGTGCTCGTACCTGCTCATCGGGTTCTGGTTCACGCGGCCTAGCGCGACGGCGGCGGCCAAGAAGGCGTTCATCATCACCCGATTCGGCGACCTCTTCTTCCTGCTCGCCATCCTGGGCATCTTCCTGTCGTGGCCCGACGACACGCCGGTCACGTTCGCCCTCAGCGATCCCAATGCTTCCATGGATCTGCTCAGCGCGGGCGGGACTGCACTGACGGGAACCGCACTCACGCTGATCTGCCTGGGCATCATGGCGGGCGCGGCGGGCAAGAGCGCCCAATTCCCGCTCCATACGTGGCTGCCGGACGCTATGGAGGGCCCCACGCCCGTCAGCGCGCTCATCCACGCCGCCACGATGGTCGCCGCAGGCGTCTTCCTTGTGGCTCGGTTCCTACCGCTGTTTGAGGAAGCGGAGACTGCCCGAACTATCGTTGCGCTCATCGGCGGATTTACCGTCGTCTTTGCGGCGTCAATGGGCCTCGTAATGAACGACATCAAACGCGTCCTCGCCTATTCCACCGTGAGCCAGCTTGGCTATATGTTCCTGGCCCTAGGCTTGGGCGCGCTCGGCCCCGCGCTGTTCCACCTGTTCAACCACGCCTTCTTCAAGGCACTGCTGTTCCTCGGCTCGGGCTCCGTCAACCACGCCACCGGCACGTTCGACATGCGCCTGATGGGCGGGCTGCGCCGCGTCATGCCGTGGACCTACGGCGTCTTCCTCATCGGCTCGTTGAGCCTTGCCGGCATCCCGCCGTTCTCCGGCTTCTGGAGCAAGGACGAGATTCTCGGCGTCGCGTGGTCGTATGGCGGCTCGCTCGGCACAATCCTCTTCCTGCTCGCCTTTGTCGGCGCATTCATGACCGCCGCCTACATCTTCCGAGCGCTGTTTATGACCTTCCACGGCCAGTATCGCGGTGGAGAGGCGCAGGAGGCGCACGACTCAGCCGATGCCCACGAGACCCACGACGAGGGACATGGCAGCACGCCGCACGAGTCGCCATGGGTCATGGTGATCCCGATGGCGATTCTCGCCGTGCTGGCAATCGCTTCCTGGTTCATCAACTTCCCGGCAACGCACTGGTTCACCGATCTGCTCAAACCACTCGGTGCGCACGTTGAAGAAATCCAGGTCGTTCCTGCGGCTATCGGACTCGTGGCCGGACTGGCCGGCATCGGCGTGGCGACGGCCCTCTACCGCGGCGGCAAGACGAGCGCCCCGTCCATCAGCCGCCCGCTCGCCCCCATCACGAACCTGCTCACCCGCAAGTACTACATGGACGAGCTATACGAGAACCTGTTTGTCGGCAAGGTCCTGTACGGCTGGATGTGGCGGTTCCTCGCGTGGTTCGACAGCGACAAGGGTGTCGTGGACAGGGCGGTGAACACGCTTGGCCTTTTCGGGCGCAACGTGGGCAAAGGCATCAGGGTCGTCGAGAACGGCCAGTTACAGATGTCCATCACGGTTCTGTCCATCGGCGCGGTGATCATCGTTGCCGCCTACATCGTGTGGGGAGGCGTGGGCTAGGAACATGCAAGCCTTCGACGGCCTCATAACGCTCATCGTCTTCCTGCCGGTCATCGGCGCGGCCGCCGTCGCCATAGCCGGACGCGAGCAGATGCTGGTACGACGCATCGCGCTCGGGGCGATGATTCTCGATCTGCTTCTCGCAACCTACGCATGGCTCTCCTACAGCGCCAACGGCCCAATCGTTGAGCAGCTTGGCCAATATGGGACAGATCCGTGGATTCCGGGCGTCAACGCCTCCTATCTCCTGAATATCGACGGCCTCTCGATGCCGCTGGTTTTCCTGACGGTGTTGCTTGGTGTCGTGGCCGTGCTCGGGTCATGGCATGTCAAGGAGCGCGTCCGCGAATACCACGTTTGGCTCCTTCTGCTGCTCACCGGCGTGCAGGGCGTATTCGTTGCGGGCGACCTGCTCCTCTTCTTCCTGTTCTGGGAGGTGGAGCTTGTGCCGATGTACTTCCTTATCGCGATGTGGGGCTCCGGCCACCGTGAATACTCCGCGATGAAATTCGTCCTCTACACGCTCTTCGGGAGCGCTTTCATGTTGGTGGGCGTCCTTGCGCTGCGATTCGCCATCGGCTCGTTCGATATGAGCGCAATGACGCTGGCAGGGCAGGAGGACACGCTCCGCGTCGCTTTCCTCGGACTGGACGCCATCTTCCTGATGTTCCTGGCTGCCTTCGCCATCAAGCTCCCCGTCTGGCCGCTGCACACGTGGCTGCCGGATGCTCATACGGACGCCCCCACCGCAGTCAGCGTGCTCCTTGCGGGCGTGCTCCTAAAGATGGGCGGCTATGGCCTGATCCGCATCAACGTCGGCATGTTCCCCGGCGAGATGGAGCAATGGGCGCCGCTGCTCGTCATCCTCTCCGTTGTCAGCGTCCTCTATGGCGCGGCAGTGGTATTCAGACAAACCGACCTCAAACGACTTGTCGCCTATTCCAGCGTCAGCCACATGGGGCTGGTGTTATTGGGCGTGGCCTCACTTGGAGCCGTGAGCGTGACCGGCGCGGCGCTCCAGATGTTCGCGCACGGCACCATCACCGGCCTCCTTTTCCTTGTCGTCGGCATCATCTACGAGAACGCCCACACGCGGCACATCCCGGACCTCGGCGGCCTGATTTCGCGGATGCCGGTTGTCGGCGCGGTATTCGTCTTTGCCGGTCTCGCGAGCCTTGGCCTGCCGCTGCTCAGCGGATTCGCGGCGGAGTTGATGGTCTTCCTCGGCAGCTTTGACGCGTACCCATGGCAAACTGCCTTCGCCGTGCTGGGCATCGTGCTGACCGCAGGCTACATCCTCTGGACGGTGGAGCGCGTGCTGCTTGGCCCGCTGAAGGAGCGATGGCAGTCAGTCAAGGACGCATCGCCTGCCGACTTTGTCGCGATGGCGCTGCTTGTGCTGCCAATCATCATCGTCGGCGTCTATCCGGCGCTGGTTGCTGACGTTTTCCGCGACACGGTGACCCTGCTGGTGGGCGGAGGGTAGCCGGCCATGCCGACACAGATTGACGCCGCCTCCCTTGGCATCGACTTTGCCCACCTTGCGCCGGAGATTATTCTCACGCTTGTCGCTATCGCCGTTGTTCTGGTCGATCTCGTCGCGCGGGACAAGAGCGTTCTTGCGTGGTTGAGCGCGCTGGGTGTCGCCATGGCGGGCGGGGCTGCCGTCTGGCTATGGACGTCAGACGCCTCCGGCGCTAGCTACTCCGGCATCGTCATCACAGACCTCTTTGGCACGATGTTCAAGCTCATCGTGCTTGGCGGCACGTTGCTGGCCATCCTCTTCTCGCCCGCCTATGTTGAGCGCCGCCTTGCGCGTTTCCATGGCGAATACTACGGCCTCCTCCTTCTCGCAACAGTTGGCATGATGCTGCTCGTCTCGATGGGTGAGCTGATCTCCATCGTGCTCGCCCTGGAGATCCAGACGTTCGCGCTTGTGGCGCTGATCGCATTGCTCAAGGATGAGAAATCGACGGAATCCGCTCTGAAATTCCTGCTTCTGAGTGCCGTCGCCACCGCCGTCATGCTGTACGGCATGGCCATCCTCTTTGGCCTAACCGGCACCACGTTCATCGCAGACATGCCGGCTATTGTCGCGGAGCGTGTTGCCGATGGCGGCGTGGCCAACAACCTCGCGTTGATCCTGGCCGGCGTACTGATCATCGTCGGATTCGGTTTCAAGATTTCCAGCGTGCCGTTCCAGATGTGGGTTCCGCCCGTCTATGAAGGCGCGCCAACGCCCATCGTCGGCTACCTCTCCGTCGCATCCAAGGCCGCCGGGTTTGCAGTCCTCCTGCGCCTGTTCATCGTCGTGTTCGAGCAGGCCGGACTGGATGCGCTGGACTGGCCGCTCCTCATCGGCGGGCTTGCCGTTGCGTCCATGACCATCGGCAACGTCGTCGCCATCATCCAGACCAACATCAAGCGGCTGCTAGCCTACAGCACCATAGCGCAGGCGGGTTACATCCTCATTGGCGTCGCGGTGCTGGGCAATGGTGAGGCGAACGTCTACGAACTCGCGACGAGCGGCGTGATCTTCTATCTCGCCGCCTACACGTTCTCCAATCTCGCCGCGTTCGGCGCGCTCATCGCCCTCAGTCCGCCCAACGGCAACGACTCCATCGAGGAGCTGACGGGTGGATTCTCCAGATCGCCGTTCGCCGCCGTTGTCTTGACCGTGGCGCTTATCTCGCTTGTGGGCCTGCCGCCTACCGGCCTGTTTGTCGGCAAGATCTACCTCTTCTATGGAGCGGTGCAGGGCGATCTGTGGTGGCTGGCGCTGGCAGGCGCGCTCAACAGCTTCGTCTCCGCCTACTACTATCTCCGTCCCGTGCGCCGACTCTGGCAATCAAGTGATTCTGATGTGGCGACGAGCGAAGCCGCTCGCTCCCTCTCACTGCGGGCGTCGATGGCCGTCAGCCTCATCGGCGTCATCACCCTCGGCATCGTCCCCTTCTGGCTCATCTCTCGCGCCACGGAAGCCGCCGCATCCTTCACGCCGTAAGGCGGGTTTCCGTCACGGTGCCGCCGCGATACGCTATGCTTTCCTAACAAGTGACGGCCACCGTGCCACAATGCCCGGGCCTGAACACAAACCTATTGGAGGTACGAAATATGTTTGACCGCGTTCACCACGCAGGTATTGCCGTCGGTGACATTCAGAGCGCGACGGATCTGTTCGCTGATGCCCTTGGGCTTCGCGTGGACGGGATCCGCTCGCCACGACCCGGCGGACGACAGCAACGCGGGGCAGACCCCACGGACATCATTGACATTCCAATCGGCCATTCAGAACTTGAATTGAACGCCCCGGCGGCGGAGGGCACGGGCGTCCATCGCTTCGTCGAATCTCGCGGCGGCGTTGGCGCCCTTCACCACGTCTGCCTACACACCACCAACATGGCAGACGACGTTGGACACCTGCGAGCGTCCGGCCTCCAGCAGATTGCCGCCCCGCCGGATGTCCTTGCCGAGAACGAACCGTGGACCGATGTCGCATTCTTCCATCCGCGTGACTGCATGGGCATTCTCTTTGAGATATGGCCGACCGAGAATCACCATGTTGATATGCGCTATCAGGGTGAAGGCTTGTTCACGCGCTTGGCCAGCATCGGCGTCGTCGCCTCGGACATCGAGAAGTCGCGTCACTTCTGGACGAACATCATTGGCTTCCGTGTCGATATGTTCAAATCCAATGTACTCAAGGGCGGCCGGCACGTCGAATCCGATAACGTGACTGTGCTCAATCTGCCAATGGGCGACTCCGGTATTACGAGCGTTCATCCCAATGACACGGACAGTGGGACGGCTCGCTTCCTTGAAAAGTACGGCGCGCGGGCAGGGGGCACGATGCACCACATTGCGCTGGCCACTAAGGATGTCAAGACTGCCGCAGACATCGTGCAGTCGCGAGGCCTGCAACTCATTGGGCCGGCGACCGATGACAGCGCATGGATTCACCCAAAGAGCGCGGCAGGCGTGCTCATCGAGATCGTCAAGGATGACTTGGGCAAGCCCAGGCCGCTAAGCCCCTCTGAGCGCGCTCGCGCAATCCGGCAGGGCAAGACGGTGGGCCGAACGAACCAGGAGCTCGCCAGCGAATACGGCGTGAGTGAAGCTGAAGTCGCCGAGATTCTGGGCGAGTAGAGCAGGCGGAGCCAGGACTGAACTCAAAGTCGAATCCCTAACCGACATAGATAAAGACAAGCTGAGGAAGTTTAAAATTGTTTGACAGAATTCACCATGCAGGCATCGCCATCGCAGATATCCCAACGGCAAAAGAAGTCTTTGCGGACAAGCTTGGCTTGAACGTCGACCAAACCCGCTCTCCATTGCCGGAGGGCAGCAAGCAGCGCGGACCCGATCCGACGGACATCCTTGATATCCCCATCGGCAACGCCGAGCTTGAGATGAACGCCCCGCCGGTGGACGGCACGCCGCCCGGCGGCACGCACACGTTCATCGAGCGACGCGGAGGTGTGGGCGCGCTCCACCATGTCTGCCTGCACTCCACCAACGTGCCGGATGATGTCGCTCACCTGCGCGCCTCCGGCATCCAGCAGATCGCCGCATCGCCTGAGGAGCTTGCGAAGAACGAGCCGTTCGACAGCGTTGCATTCTTCCATCCGCGCGACTGCATGGGCATCCTGCTGGAGATCTGGTTCACGGATGATCACCATGTCGGCCAGCGCTACCAGGGCAAGGGCGTGTTCACACGCATGAGCCACATCGGCGTGGTCGCGGCCGACATGGAGAAAGCCCGCCACTTCTGGTGCAACGTCATCGGTATGCGGGCCGCCATGCTTCAGACCAACGTCCTTAAGGGCGGCAAGAAGATCGAGTCGGACAACGTCCGTGTGCTGAGCATCCCCGTCGGCGACACTGGCGGCGGAATCCTGGCCATCTCCCCGGATGACACCTCCAGCGGCACGGCCCGATTCCTGGAGAAGTACGGCGGTAGCGCCGGCGGCACCATGCATCACGTCGCTTTCGCGACGAAGGATGTCAAGGCCGCCGCCGACTTTGTGCAGGGCAACGGCATGAAGCTCATCGGCAAGCCCAATGACGAGTTCGCGTGGATCCACCCCAAGAGCGCAGGCGGAGTACTCATTCAGATAGTGAAGGACGAGGCATAGCGGCGGGGCAGAGGCGCGAGACGGTTTTCGCCTGAGGAGAGCCCGCGCCGACCGTCTGACGCCGCCGCGCAATCTCGGCATAATGGCGTTCCCATGAAACGAGTCGGCATCCTCTACCAGACACGAACACCGGAACCGGGAACGGTTGCGTCGATGTTGGCCGACCAAATCCGGGCGTTGGGCCGAGATGTCTGGCTCCAATCGTCATGGAATGACGGCATTGACCTCATCAATGGCGATACTGACCTGATCATCAGCGTGGGGGGTGATGGGACCCTTCTTCACGTTGCCCGCCTCGTCGCCCCCTCCGGCCTCCCCATCCTCGGCGTCAATGCCGGCAGACTCGGGTTTCTCACGGAGGTAGACGCCTCCGCCGCGTCCGAACTGCTGCCGCGCGCCCTGGACGGTGAGGGCAGAATCGAAGAAAGGACGATGCTTGCAGTCGATCATGACGGCGCAACGTCCTACGCCCTCAATGACGCCATCATCAGCCGTGGCGGTCCCGCCCGCACCGTGCAGGTCGGTGTCACCGTGAACGGCGTTGAACTGTTCGCCTTTCGCGGCGACGGCGTCGTTGTCGCGACCGCCACGGGCAGCACCGCCTACAACCTTTCCGCAAGCGGACCCGTCCTGCCGCCTACGACGGCCGAGTTGATCATCAATCCCGTTTCGGCGCACCCCGCCTCAGAGTCTCCCGTCCTTGTCGAGCCTGACGCAGAGATTGCCATTCATATCAGGACAGACCACGGAGCCATCCTCAGCTTGGATGGACAGGATGATTTCGATGTGCATGACGATGCCGTCGTCATCGTCCGCCGAAGTCCATATCACGCCCGCCTGTTGAGATTCCGCGATTCTGGCTACTTCTATCGCAGCCTCAGCGATCTGCTCAACCGCCGTCGCCGTCACCCGGACCTGCCCGACGTGGACGGCGCGCATGGTGACGTTCCTACACCGCAGGGAGTTACGGTGCCATGACCACTCTTGCCGAAGCGCTTGCCACACGGGAAACCGCGCTCGCGCAACGCGGGTTCCGCGTCCGTCCGGCCCGGCTCAGTGATGTTCCCCGGATGGCCGAGATGATTAACAACTTTGCCAGCCAGGGCGAGATGCTGCCGCGCAGTGCCTCCGAACTCTATGAGAACATCCGCGACTTTCTCATCATCGCGGACGAGAACGATGAGGTCGCCGCCACCGCATCCCTGCACATCCTCTGGGACGACTTGGCGGAGATAAAATCCGTCGCTGTCAGTGAGGCGCTGCACGGGCAGGGTATTGGCGCATACCTCGTCGAAAAATGCGTCGAGGAAGCGGCGCGGATGGAGCTGCCAACCGTCTTCGTCCTGACGCACAAGCCCGGCTTCTATGAAAAACTGCAATTCGAGCGTGCCGACGTGCTCGCATTTCCGCGCAAGGTGTGGTCGGAGTGCATCCGCTGCCCCAAGTTCTCCAATTGCAACGAGATTGCGATGAGCAGACCGGTGGCGCGGGAGTTCACGGCTGACCTCCCTGACGATGACGACCTGCTCGATCCCATTCCGACCCGCGCCTAGACTTCCTTCCGTCATTCCCGCAAAAGCATGTCCCGTACCCTGATACGGGGCGGGAATCCAGCCGTTCTAAACGCAGGATAGTAGGAGAACATCATGGAACGCCTGTCACGCCGCGCCGTCTATGAGGGCCGCATCGTAACTGTCTATGAAGACCACATGCGATTGGACGGCGGCCGGGAGCAGATATGGACGACAATCCAGCATCCGGGAGCCGTCGTTATGGTGCCCATCGATCCTGACGGCAACATTCTCCTCGTTCGCCAGCCGCGCCCATCGGCGCGTGACATCCTGCTTGAACTCCCGGCCGGAACGCGCGAGGAGGGCGAAGAACCGGTGGTCACCGCCCGCCGTGAACTCCAGGAGGAAATCGCCCACGACCCCGGAGCGATGACGCCGCTCGGTGGCTTCTACAGCGCCCCGGGCTTCTGCGACGAGTTCCTGCACCTCTTTCTCGCCACGGACTTGTCTCCAATCGAGGGTGTAGAGCCGGACGCGGATGAGGAGATTACCGTCGTGCCCACTCCCCCCGCCGTCATCCCGGACCTCATCCGCAACGGAGAAATCCGCGACGCCAAGTCAATAGCGGGCCTCCTCCGCTACCTCTACATGGAAGGCGGACTCAGAAGCTCCTAAGCCTCGTCAAGGTCGGCCCTGGAGATACCCAGATTCCTGATGATTCTCTGCAGCGTCCCTGGTGGAATGTCGCGATTGCCGTGTCGAGGAATAGGTGAAGTGGAGCCTGTTTTGTCGTTAGCCCAAATCTCGTGGCTGCCCTTCGCTTGCCGGACATAGACGCAACCGAGCCTCCGTAGCTTTCTGGTCAGCTCGGAGTAGGTCAAGCAGAGATTTCCAGCACGCGAGGTTCAGAGTCCTGATCCTCTTGGGTTTCCAGCGCGGATACACTTTCGGGCAGGGCGTATCCCCGTTCGCGGTACGTCTGGATTGTCGCCGTAACGACGCTTTCAAGAATTTCAACGGCTTCCTCGGCAGTATCGCCCCATGCGACACAGTTCGGGAATGCCGGGATTTCCGCCATGTACTTGTCCGGATCAGTTGACTCGGACGGTGCGTACACAGCGCACAGTAATCGGTATCGCTTTTCGCCTGCTATCACGATGCGTCACCTTGAGAGGTGTCTTGCGTTCCTTCTCCTGAACTCATCACAGAGTACCACCACGTCACCTGAACGCCGCCTCTCCGCAATTCCCTCATCGTTGCGCTACTATATCTGTGACTAATACGGAGGGCGGGATGCTCTACATATATTTGTGTACCGTCACGGAAGAGGGCCAGCAGGCTATGCTGCGCGACCCTGAGATGTTCACCCACGTCGCCGATGACGTGCATGTAGACGGCACCCAGATCCTGGCCCGCTACGCCGTCCTCGGACAGTACGACTACGTTGCCATGGTTGAGGCCCGCACACATGAAGATGCCGCGCGCCTGTCACTCGAACTTGGGGCCCGTGCTCACGTTCACATAGAGACGCTTGTCACCATCGCCGTCCGGCAACTCGCCGACGGTTCCGATGAGGCTCTCGAAACATTGACTTCTGTGCAGCGCCCCGTTCTTGCGACTGATGACGGCGACGATCCTCCGGACTTTGCCGGGCCGATTTCTACGGGATGACGGGTTAACCTATACTTTGTTACAGGAATCACACAGTCGTGGGAGGCCATTCGGCCTCCCTTTTGATACCGCAAACGGGTAGGGGAGAAACACACAATGGCAACAGCGCAGCAGCCTGCCGTCGGAGCGCCAATCGGCCGTAATGATGGCCCCGACAAAGTCACCGGACTCGGTCAGTATTCGCTCGACGTGACGCTGCCGGGAACGCTGTGGTGCAAGGTCCTCCGCTCCCCGTACCCTCACGCCCGCGTGAAGTCCATCGACACCTCCGCCGCCCTCGCTCTCCCGGGCGTCCATGCGGTTCTCATGCCGGAGGACGTGCAGGGGCTGCGTTTCGGCAAGCGGATCATGGATGAGCATGTGTTGGCGTATGATGCGGCGCGTTATATCGGCGACGCGGTTGCCGCCGTCGCCGCTGAAGATGAGGACATCGCCGAGCGTGCGCTGGAACTGCTTGACGTTGAGTATGAGGAGCTGCCCGCCGTGGTGACGATGGATCAGGCATTGTCGGATGACGCCCCCATTCTCCACCCTGAGTTCAACTCCTATTTCGGCATCCCGGGCGAGCAGGAAACGCCGTCCAACATCTTCGCCAAGGGCACGTGGGGCAAGGGCGATGTTTCTGAAGGGTTCGCCGAAGCTGATCTCATTGTCGAGCGCGAGTACACGACTCCCCGCACCCATCAGGGCTACCTTGAAGTCCACAACACTATCGTCTGGGTGGATGAGACCGGCCATGTGCAGGTCTGGCTTGGATCAAAGTCGCCGTTCGCCAACAAGCGTGCCCTCGCCTTGATCCTTGGTGAAGAGGAAGAGAACATCACCGTCAACTATGCCTACGTTGGTGGCGATTTCGGCGGCAAGGGCGATATCAACGGTGTGCCAATCTGCTACTTCCTGGCAAAGAAGACCGGCAGGCCCGTCAAGCTCGCGTTCGACTACTCGGAAGAGTTCTCTGCAATGAATCCCCGCCATGAGAGCACCATGCGCATCAAGGCAGGCGTCAAGCGTGACGGCACGCTCACGGCATGGGAGGCTGAGGTCTATTTCAACTCCGGCGCGTACGGCAGCTACAAGCCCGTGCCCGGTTCAAATCTCCCCGGCATCGCAGAGATCGCGGGTCCGTACGTCATCCCCCACGTCCAGATTGATGCCTACCAGGTCTACACCAACACCGTCCCGTGCGGATTCCAGCGCTCCCCCGGCGAGGTGCAGGGCATTTTCGCAGGCGAGTCCCATATGGACCTCATCGCGCAGGAACTCGGCTTGGATCCACTGGAGCTTCGTATCAGAAACGTCCTTCATGACGGCGACGAGACGCCGGTTGGCCGCGTCTTCCTTGATGTGAAGGCCGAAGAAGTCTTGCGTGAAGCCGGCCGCCTGTCCGGTTGGGACACCCCCAAAGCCGACAACGTCGGGCGAGGCATCGCATTCGGCCATCGCACGCAGGGTGGCGGCCAGACGACCATCGCCGTCACCGTCAACGCGGACGGCAGTGTTCTCGCCGCCAGTTCCATCTACGATCCCGGCATGGGCAACCACACGATGATGCAGCAGGTCACGGCGGATGAGTTGGGCATCGACATTTCCCGCGTGACTGTGGTTCCGCTCAACACGGATCAGGCCGACTTTGATACCGGTGTCGGCGGCAGTCGCGGCAGCTTCATCATCACGGAATCAGCCTTCATGGCCGCAGATGATGTCCGCGGCAAACTCAAGCGACTTGCGGCGGAGTTCAACGGCTGGGATGAGGAGATCGTCGAGTTCGAGTCGGGCGCGTTGATCAACACCCGCACCGGCGAATCCGTTCCCATGGAGCGCATTGCCGAGAGATCCGGCGAACCCGTGTCCGGTCTGGGCAGGCTGGAAGAGGCCGCTCAAAGTCCATACACGTCCTTCGTGGCGCAGGTGGCGGAAGTTGAGGTTGACCGTGAGACGGGTGAGCCTCACGTCAAGGTCATCACCGCCGTCCATGACACGTCCCGCATCATCAACCCCATCGGCTTCTACGGGCAGATCGAGGGCGGTATGATCAACGCCTACGGCTTCGCCATGATGGAAGAGTTGACTGTCGATGAGGGCGGTCGTGTCACGAACCCCTCGTTCGCCGACTTCAAGATGCCCACCGAGCCGGACATTCCTGAGATCCGCGTGGGGCTTGTGGAGACAAGTGAGGGTAGGGGCGCGTACCGCGTCAAGGCCGTCGGTGAGCACTCCAACATCACAACCCTTCCCGCCATCGCCAATGCCATCGATGATGCCGTCGGCATCAGGCTTCACAGCGTCCCGTTCACCGCGGAAAAGATCCATCGCGCCCTGAGCGAGTAACTGCGGGCAAGGTGGCATGACGGGAGAATGAGTGATGCCGGTCAGTGTTGAGTCGATTCTGGCGTCGTTGCAACAGGCCGAGCAGCCCCTGCGCACGCCCGCCATGCGCTCCATCGCGATGGCTGCTGCCAAGGAACTGCGACAGAGTCGCGCGGACGCCGAATCAGTTTTCACGTTGTGCGACGACTTGATTGAGTTGGACGAACTCCATGACGCGGCCCGAACCGTCGCGTTCGAGATCGCCTATCGCCATCGTGGACTGCGTGACGCGCTCGACGTGCAGAAACTCGAACGCCTTGGTCGCACGTTGGATGGCTGGGCCTCGGTCGATCATTTCGCACGCAAACTGAGCGGCCCTGCGTGGCAAAGAAATCAAATCTCCGATGAGCACGTGTTGGCGTGGACACGCTCAGAGGGTTTTTGGTGGCAAAGGGTAGGGCTGGTCTCAACCATTGCGCTGAATGAGCGGCATCTCGGCAAAGGCGACGCCGCGCGAACACTGGCCATCTGCGAGCTGTTTATCGATGACCGCAGAGACCTCCACGTCAAGGCGCTGAGCTGGGCGCTGCGTGAACTCGGCCAACGAGACCCCGTGCCCGTTCAGGAATTCATTGAGCAACACAGGGACAGACTCGCCTCGAAAATCATCCGCGAAGTGCAGAACAAGCTCACCACCGGCCACAAGATGGCCAAACCGTCGGAGGCCATGCAACGGCGGATGCAGGCCCGCGCCCGCACGTGACACAATACCGGCATGACGGAGCCAACAGAGGATCGGCTGGTCGCGCCGGAACCGCAGAACGAGGAAACCGCGCTTGAGAGCGGTCTGCGCCCGCGCCGCCTGCCGGACTACGTCGGCCAGAGCCGCGTCATCGACAACCTCAAGGTCTCCATCCAGGCCGCACTTCAGCGCAATGAGCCGCTGGATCACGTTCTGCTGCACGGCCCGCCGGGCCTCGGCAAGACCACGCTCGCCTTCATAATTGCGGCGGAGATGGGCGTCAGCGTCCGGGTCACCGCCGGGCCCTCATTCACCCGAGCGGGCGACCTCGCACAGATGCTCACCCAACTCCAGCCGAACGACGTCCTCTTTGTGGACGAGTTCCACCGCCTCCCGCGCTCTGTGGAGGAAGTCCTCTATCCAGTCATGGAGGACCACGTGCTGGACATCATGATTGGCAAGGGTCCGGGCGCGCATTCAGTTCGCGTCAGCCTGCCGCCCTTCACCCTCGTTGGCGCAACCACGCGCTACGCCCTCCTCAGCAACCCCCTCCGCGACCGTTTCGGCGCGACGTACAGGCTGGACTTCTACACGCCGGAGGAGATTGGGCGGATTCTCATTCGCTCCGCCAAAGTGCTGAACGTCGATGCGAAAGATGACGGTTTGACGGAAATCGCCGGCCGGTCACGCGGCACGCCGCGCGTTGCCAACAGGCTGCTGCGCCGCGTCCGCGACTATGCCCAGGTCAAGGGCGATGGCACAGTCACCGGCAAGGCCGCGCGTGAGGCCCTGGACAGCCTCGGCATTGACTCGCTTGGCCTTGATGACACGGATCATCGCGTTCTGGACAGCCTTATCAATACGTTTAGCGGTGGGCCGGTGGGCCTGGAGACACTGGCATCATCCATCGCGGAGGAACCGGACACCGTTATGGACGTGTACGAGCCGTATCTTCTGCAACTGGGTTTCCTTGACCGCACACCCCGCGGCCGCCGAGCCACACGCCGCGCCTATGAGCATCTTGGAGTCGAACCCCCTCCGCAGAACGGCGCCCCGGACCCAAACCGCCCCCAACTCCTATAACCGG
>VXMO01000060.1 GCA_009841045.1 Dehalococcoidia bacterium | reverse complement strand
TGGTAGCGCGTACGGGATTCGAACCCGTGATCTCCGCCTTGAGAGGGCGGTGTCCTTGGCCACTAGACGAACGCGCCACATGAAAAGCTACACAACAGTTTAACCATCACCCCGCTGAATCGCCAACCGCGAAAGCGAGAGCCCGCGCTCCCGCCTACATATCCTCCGCCGCAATCCTCACCTTCTCCATCAACGCCTCCGCCGGCGCGGATAGCGCTCGACCCCGCAGCGTTACGAGACCGGTCTGATCGACGGGCATCATGTGACCAAGAGGCACGATCCCAAGTGTTTTCTCATCGCCCGGCTCAGTCACCACGCGCGGGATAACCGAGATGCCGTAACCGTCACCCACATAGCGCTTGATCAGGTCCAGCGAATCGGCCTCCATGATGATGTCGTAGTCCAGGCCCTTGCGGCGGAACTCCGACTCCACGGCGGACCGCGTGTACGTGCCCGGCCCCATCATGATTAACGGGTACTTGGCAATCTGCTCGAAAGATGTCAGCGGTAATTCCTCCAGCACCGGGTGGTTGAGCGACGCAATCAGCAGCCTCTGATAGGGGAACAACGGTCGGAATTCCAGCGCGGGGTCGGGATCCGACCCCGGCACGATACCGAAATCCACCTCACCCTGTGACACCAGCTCGATCACCTCGGAACGCAGACGCGAGCGCAGACGCAGGTGGACTCGTGGGTTCTCATCGCGAAACGCCTCAACCGCGCGCAGCAGAAAGTGTGTCAGGTTAGTCGTTGTCGCCACCGTCACAGGCCCTTCCGTCTGCGCCTGCTGTGTGTTTGTGGCCAGCCCTTCAATGCCCTCCACCAGTGGATCGGCAAGTTCCAACAGCTTCTCACCCGCCAGCGTCAGCCGTATCGGCCGCCGGATGCGGTCAAACAGCTGCGTCCCCAGTTCCTGCTCCAGCTTCTTGATGTGCGTGGACACCGTCGGCTGACCGATGTCCAGCAGCTCCGCCGCCCGCGAAATGCTCCTTACACGGGCAGCGACCGTGAAGCTGCGTAGCTCACGTACATCCATGTCGCCCCCTTATCCCTTTACCCACCCCATTGTACCATCGCAAAAATAAATACTAACTATCTATGAATATCCCTTGATGCAATCATTCTGCGGCGGCACTATGGATACATGAGAAACACAGAGATCACAGAAGAGAGAGCAAGAGGGAGGACCCCCATGACACAGGACATTCAGAACATCAGCCCGTTAGCGAGTGAGCAGATCCGCCCGGTCAAGACCGGCAAGGTCGCAACCGAAGCGAAGGCAAGCGTCGACAAGATTGTCGCGCTGAACGCAAACCTGCTGGCAGCGGCATAAGGGGGTCAAACCCAAAATCTCCCCCGTCAGCCCCGAAAGGGGCGGGGGGACCAAAAACCGAAATACCACCACCACACACCTCCTCCCCGGGAGAAGCTCCGCACCACACCGCGGAGCTTCTTTCCTTTTTGGAAGCTATGCTTCCCTCATTCCGGCGAAAGCATGCCCCGTACTCCGATACGGGGCCGGAATCCATCGGGTTCCCTCCCCTCCAGTGGGAAGGTCAGTGGGGGGCGGCGCCCGTAGAGCGCCAATCAGGAAGCGATGGCTGCCTTGACGGCCTCCGCGTCCAGCGAGACATCGCTCTGTTCGCTCGTATCCAGGTCGCGTAGCGCCGCCGCGCCTTTGGCGACCTCATCGTCCCCGATGATCAGAGCGTAGCGCGCATTCGCCGCGCTCGCGGAACGAAGCTGTGCCCGCAGGCTGCGACTCCCCGTCGGGAGCGAAACACTGAGACCGTTCTTCCGAAGCTCGGCGGCCAATCGTAACGCGTGTTGGTGTGCCGTGTCGCCCAGATAGACGATGTACAGGTCCGTCCGTGGCGACAAGTCGTCCGGCGGCGTCAGCCCCGCCTCTCGCAGGTTCATGATGATCCTCTCGATGCCGGAGCCAAAACCGACCCCGGGCGTCGGCGCGCCGCCGAGCTGCTCGACCAGACCGTCGTATCGCCCGCCCGCCCCGAGCGCCGTCTGCGACCCCTCGATGGCGGGATGAACCTCAAACACGGTCCGTGTGTAATAGTCGAGCCCCCGCACAAGCCGCGGCGTGACCGTATAGGGAATCTCCCAGAGATCCAGCAAGGAGCGCAGCCGTTCAAAATGGTCGGCGCAGTCCTGGCACAGACTGTCCGTCGGCGTCGGCGCATCATCGATGATCGGTTGGCACTGCCCCTCCTTGCAGTCCAGCAGTCGCAAGGTGTTCTTCTCATACCGCGTATGGCAGTCCTCACAAGACTTATCCAGCCGCGTGGAATAGTACTTCCGCAGCGAATTCAGATAGCGGGGGCGGCAATCCCCATTGCTGCAGCCGATGGAGTTCACGTGCAGTCTCAGATTCTTCAGCCCCAGTTCCTCGAACAGACTCCATAGGACGTGGATGACCTCCGCGTCGATCTCCGGATTCGGATCGCCGATCGCCTCCACGCCAAACTGGTGATGCTGGCGCAGCCGCCCCGACTGCGGCCGCTCGTAGCGAAAGATGGGCGTGATGTAGAAGGCCCGCACCGGCTGCGGCAGCGTGTGCATCCCGTGCTGGATGTACGCGCGACACACGGGCGCCGTCCCCTCCGGCCGCAGCGTGAGCATGTCATCGCCGCGGTCCGTGAACGTGTACATTTCCTTCTCGACAATATCCGTGCCCTCGCCGACAGTCCGTACGAACAGCGCCGTCTCCTCGAACACGGGCGTGTCGATGCGCCTAAACCCGAAACGATGCGCAACGCTCTGCGCCGCTGACCGCACCCAGTCCCAATACGGCTGGTCATCCGGCAGCGTATCGTTCGTGCCGCGAACCGTCTGGAACCGACGCCGCTCGCCGCTCTCTGAAGTCATCGGATTCTCGGTTGAGCGGACTTACGAATCGACATTGAACAACGGGCCTGCATCATTGCTGCCAAATTCTGAACGATGATTAAATTACACGCCGGCGATTTGGTAGCCGCCGTCGATGGGCAGCACGTGGCCGGTGATCCCGCTCGAAAGATCGCTCAGCAAGAACAGCGCCGCCTTGGCGACCTCATCGTGCGTGATGTTGCGCTGAAGCGGCGACCGCTCAGCCTGGATGCGCTTCATGTCCACATAGCCGTGAATCGCGCGCGAGGAAAGCGTGTCCAGCGGCCCTGGCGAGAGCGCGTTCACGCGGATGCCGCGCGGCCCCAGCTCATACGCCAGTTGCCGCACCTCATTCTCCAGCGCCGCCTTTGCCGTGCCCATGATGTTGTAGCCGGGGAACACGCGGTCCGACGCCTGGAACGTCAGCGTCACGATGGTCGAACCCTCCGGCATCAGCGGCGCGGCGTATCGCGCGACGGGGATGAGCGAATACGCGCTCACCTCCAGCGCGATCCTGAACCCGTCCCGCCCCGTCGCCGAGAAATCGCCGCCCAGGTCATCCCGATTCGCAAACGCGATGCTGTGGATCAGCAGATCGACGGACGCCCCGTCCGCCGCGATCTGCCCAAAAGCCGACTCGACATTCTCGTCCTCGGACACGTCGCACTCGATGAGCGTGACGTTCTTCATCTCGTCCGTCAGCTTGCGGATGCCGTCGCCGAGCCGCTCATTCTGGTAAGTCAGATACAGATTCGCGCCCGCGGAATGCAGCGCCTGCGCGATGTGCCACGCGATGCTGCGGTGATTCGCCACCCCCAGCACAACCGCATTCTTCCCCGAAAGATCAATCGAATACATATCCCGGCATCGCCTTTCCGCCGCGCCCCGTCACTCCATCCGCTCTCTCAATCATTCCCTTCCCGGTTCTGTCATTCCGAGCGCAGCCGAGGAATCTAGGGCCTCACCAGCACAGCGATTCCTATTGTAGCGTGGAGGCAATGTCATTTCCCCACCGCCACTGGCACTATTCCTGCAAGAGCAGGAACGTGCATTTCAACAGGACAGCAGGCAAACCCATGTGCTAAACTCGCCCAAATGGCTAGGCGCACATGATTGTGTGACGTAGGAAGAAGAATATCTGCGGGTACTGGCTTTGACTGCACAGTTGCGTCTCCAAAAGGCTGATGTCACGGCATCCATTCCTGTGCTGTCTGACAGAGTAGTTAATGTCGCGTCCGTCCCCCAACGGAGTCCGTTGCGCTACCCGGGCGGCAAGACGTGGCTGACCCCTGAAATCCGGAGATATCTGGAGAGCTTGGCTTTTCGTCCCAAAGTCTTTGTGGAACCGTTTGCGGGTGGGGCCAGCGCATCACTTACGGCAGTGATGGATGATTATGTCGACGAGGCGGTGCTTTGTGAGAGGGATCCTGATGTCTGTAATCTCTGGCAGTGCATAATTGACAACACTGAGGATTTTGCCCATCGCGTAGAGAATTTCGTCCCCACTCGCGAGAATATCGATGTCGTTTTCGCAGATACCGGAACAGCACGTATTGATGCCGCCTTTCGCACCCTGGTACGAAACAGGGTTAGTCGAGGGGGAATCATGGCCAAAGGAGCTTCAGTAATGAAACGGGGGGAGAATGGCAACGGTATTTCCTCCCGCTGGTATGCCAGAACTCTCGCCTCTCGCATTCGAGCTATAGGCAGGTATGCAGAGAATCTCCATTTTGTCCTTGGGGATGGACTGAGCTTGATGGATGTGTACAGAGACAATGAGTCCGCCGTGTTCTTTATCGATCCTCCTTACACCGCCGCCGGCAAACGGGCAGGAAGACGCCTGTATGAATACAACGAAATTGATCACGAGGATCTGTTCGACCGAGTTGCACAGGTACGGGGTGCCTTTTTGATGACTTACGATGAGAGCCCCGAAATCGTTGAGATGGCGCAACAGCGCGGATTTCGCTTAGCCAGAGTTGCAATGAAGAACACGCACCATACTGTGATGTATGAACTGCTGATTACGTCACACGAGCTAAAGCTGTGACGTCGTCGCGTCGATTCGGTATTGGGGAATGGTATGGGCGATCCTTTGTTGGACTGACCTCAGAAGAACGCCGTGAATATGCTGCCCAATCCGGTTCCCATAGCTGCCCATTCCGAATGAATGGCGGAAGATGCACCAAGAAGGGCGGAGTATGTTCGTTCAGGGCATATGAGGATGCCGACGGTATCGCCGTACCTGTTTCAGGTGATGAGGCTGGATTAAGGGTTCTTTGCCCACGTCGATTTGAAGAGGACATGACCATCTTTAGATGGGTGGGCGAGACTGTCCTGGGTACTTCTGCGCCTCAAATTGCCCCAGAGGTTGGATTCTTGCGGGCTGAAGATGGAAATACAAACGTTGGGCGAATCGATATGGTTCTGGTCAATCAAGAAAACGGAGGTTCGGCTCTTGATTGGTGCGCCCTCGAGATCCAGGCCGTCTACTTCTCCGGCAGGAGCATGAACGAGGAGTTTCAAAGCATCAGGAATTACGAGGGAGAGCGACCTCCGTTCCCCGGTCAAGTGCGCCGACCGGACTATAGAAGTAGTGGGCCAAAGAGACTGATGCCGCAGTTGCAGATCAAGGTTCCGACACTCCGCCGATGGGGCAAAAAGATGGCGGTAGTCGTGGACAAACAATTCTTCGAATCGCTTGGACATATGGAAGAGGTTGACGATCTATCCAGTGGGGACATTGCGTGGTTCACTGTTGACTTTGAAGAGGATGATAGTGGCAATCGTTTTCGCCTTGTTAGGGGCGACGTTCATGTCACGACACTTGAACGGGCCACTGAGGGATTGACAGGTGGCTCACCTGTTACGCTGACTGAATTCGAAGAGAGTATACGATCCAGGCTGGCAACGTGAGACACGTCTAACATTCTTTCGGCAGCTCACGCCGGAACGCGGCACACCAACTCAACAGACCGTCGGCACCGGACCGCGAACTTAAGCCGTAACGCAGTTACCCATCCGCCGTGCGTGCCGCCGCGCGCACGTCCCGTGCAAAGCTCGTTCGCAGCGCGAGAACGATTGCAAACACAACTGCGACACCCCCGCCGATCCCCACCGCCATCGGCGCGCCCAGCCACTCCGCCAACGCCCCCACTTGCAGCCCGCCCAGCGGGATCAGGCTGTACGTCATGCTGAACACCCCCATCACCCTGCCCCGCAGCTCCTCCGGCACCGCGCTCTGTAGCAGCGTCAGGTTCGTGATCTGCGAGAGCGAGTTGAACGTGCCGGACAGGAATAGCGCCCCCAGCGACAGCCATAGCAGCTCGCTGAACGCGAATATCATCACCATCACGCCGAACAGCCCCGCGCAGCCGAGAAGAATGATCAGCGGCCATCGACCCTTCACCCAGAAGGCCGCAAGACCCGTGCCGATGAGCCCGCCCGCCGCCGATGCCGACAACAGCCAGCCCATCTCCGTCACGCCGCCCCCCAGGATGTCCCGCGCGAACACCGGCATCAGCTGGAAATACGCCACGCCGAAGAAACTGTCCACGAACGTCAGCAGGATAAGGCTCGCGAAGAGGTTGCGCCGCGCGATGAACGTGATCCCCTCAAACAGTTCCTTGAATACATTCCCCGGCACGCGCTCGACACGCGGAATCCGAACGAAGAAGAGAAGCAGTGTCCCCAGACCATAGCCCACGGTCACCGTTCCGAACGTCGCCGCGGAACCGATGCGTTCGATCAGGAAACCGCCCAGCCCCGGCCCGAACACTCGCGTCCCCTGCCATATGGATGAACTGAATGCCAGGGCGTTCATCAGCAGCCGTCTGTCGGGAATCAAGGCCGGCACCACCGCCGTCCGCGTCGGTTGGTCGATCCCCTGGATGATGCCGATGGCCGCGGACGCCGCCAGCAGGTGCCAGGGCGCGAGTATCTCCCCGAAAGTCAACATCATCAGGACGGTCACCGTAATGGTCGCGCACACCTGCGTGGTGATCAGCAGTGCCAGCCTGCTCACCCGGTCCGCCGCCACTCCGCCAATCAGGTTCACGCTGATGGTCGCAATCCCCATCACGCCGCCCAGGTACCCCAGGAACAGTTCGGAGTCGGTTAGCTCATACCCCTCCCAGGCGATGAGGACGCGGAGGATCTGCCAACCCATCACGAATGAGACGGCGCTGAACCAGTAATTGCGGAAGTTCGGGACGGCTAGCGAGCCAAGCGGAGACGTGACGGCTCTATGCGTCTGTTCGAGTTGCTGTTGTTGAGTGTCTGTTTCGCGTGGCGTGGACATTGACGACGCCGGCCTGCAAGGGCGGCCCCCATAGGCGCATATGATACAGCGTTGGTCTCGGTGAGCGGTGTCACGAATAAGCGTGTACTATCGGCGGCATGGTAGCTGAAAGAAACCTGGCAAGAACCGTGAGACACCTCATCGCCGCCCTCCTGATCGTCGTTGGGCTTGCCGGCTTCGCCATTTCCGCTACGCCGCTCCAACAGGAGCGTTCGGGTGGGCACGCCGCCCTCGTTGAAATCGACGGCCCTATCGAACCTGTCACCGCTCGCTACGTCTCCCGCGCGCTCAGCAGGGCAGAGGCGGACAATGCCAAGATCGTCGTCATCACAATCGATACACCCGGCGGCCTGCTCGATTCCACCCGCGACATCGTTGAGGAGATATTTGCGAGTGAGGTTCCGGTCGTTGTGTACGTGGCCCCAAGCGGCGCGCAGGCTGCCTCGGCAGGCACATTCATTACGGCGGCCGGACACGTTGCCGCCATGGCGTCCGCCACCAACATCGGCGCGGCGTCACCGGTCGGCGGCGGAGGCGAAGACCTGCCTGACACGCTGGAATCCAAGGCGAGGCAGGACGCCGCCGCCTTCCTCAGGAGCATCGCCGAGCGGACCGGGCGCAACCCGGAAGCGCTGGAGGCGACTGTCCTTGAAGCCCGTTCCTATACCGCCTCCGAGGCGCTTGACGAGGGCATCATCGACCTGCTGGCGGAGAACATGAATGAGCTTCTCACCGGCCTGGATGGGCGAGTGGTGACGGTTGACGGACGCGAGTCGGTCCTCGAAACGGCGAACCTGGACATTCGGGAGATCGGGCAGACGGCGCTGGAACAGTTCCTGGACATCATCTCCAATCCCGATATCGCCTTCCTGCTGCTCAGTGTGGGCGGGCTGGGAATCATCATTGAGCTCTACAGCCCCGGCCTCCTTGGGCCCGGCATCGTCGGACTCATTGCGCTTGCGCTGGCCTTCGTCGCTCTCGGCCACCTGCCCGTCAACTGGGTCGGTTTCGGCCTCATCGTCGTGGCCATGTTCCTCTTCTACATGGAGATGCAGGCCCCGGGAATCAGCGTCTTTGGCATCGGCGGAGCGGTCAGCTTCCTCCTCGGGGGCTTCCTGTTATTCGGCAGCTTTGAACCCCCGGCCATTGATGCCCCCAGTTTCCGTGTCAGCTACTGGATGCTGGCCGTCGCGGGCGCCGCCGTATTCACTGGCCTCGCCCTAACCTTCCGGGCGCTGGCTCAATACAGGGGAGTCGACTACATCTCGCCCGCAAAAGCTCCCCTGGGGAAGCCAGGCAGGGTTGTTGATCGTATCGATCCACAAGGTACGATTCGCGTTGACGGAGAGATCTGGACTGCCGAGTCCGCCACCGGCGAGCCGATTGAAGAACGCGCGAGTATCGTCGTCGTTGACATGGACGGACTGATCGTGAAAGTGAGAAGAGTAGAATGAGCCGTTCAGTGAGCGGCGAAAGGAGAATGCAAGATGATCCCGTACATAACAGTCGTCAAGCAGTATGAGCGAATGGCCGTGTTCACGCTCGGCAAATACTCAGGTCTGAGAAACCCCGGGCTCAACCTGCTGGTATGGCCGTTCCAGTCGACGCAGAAGATAGACCTGCGCGAGACCGTGATAGATATCCCGCGTCAGACCAACATCACCCTCGACAACGCGCCAATCGACATCGATTTCCTCGTGTACATGAGAGTGCAGGAGAACGACGCCGAGAGGTCCGTGATTGAGGTTGTCGACTATCGCAGCGCCGTGATCGGAATCGCCACCACCAACCTCAGGGCGGTCATCGGCGAGATGAACCTGGATGACGTCCTCTCTCAGCGCGAGAGGATTAACGAGTCCCTGCGGGCCAAGCTGGACGAGGTCACGGAACGCTGGGGCATCAAGGTGACGCAGGTTGAGATTCGTGAGGTGGAGCCCAACCGCGAGATTCAGGAGGCCATGAACCGTCAGATGTCCGCGGAGAGAATCCGCCGCGCGGCAGTGACGGAGGCCGAAGGAACGCGGCAGGCCGCCATCACCGTCGCCGAGGGTGAAAAGCAGTCCGCCATCCTGCGCGCCGAAGGAGACCGCCAGGCTGAGATTCTGGGCGCCGAGGGTGACCAACAGGCCGCCATCCTCCGCGCCGACGGCTTCGCAACGGCGCTTGACCGCATCTCAGGCGTTGCCCGCACCATCGACACCAACACCCTCAGCCTCCAGTACTTTGAAACGCTGAAAGACCTGGGGTCCGGCTCGTCCACCAAGTTCATCTTCCCGATGGAGTTCACAAGCCTGCTGCGCCCATTCACAAACCTCATGCCCACCAACGACGACAACAACGAATAGACCCTGCGTCCATCACTCCCCTCATTCCGGCGAAAGCCGGAATCCATCGGGTGCTATTCTGAGCACAACGAAGAATCACACAGCAGCAGGGGAAAGCAGTGCCGGCATTCGATGATTTCACCGGAACCGTGCGTGGGACGCCCGTCGTCACCCGCGTTATGGAGAGCATGATGATTGAGGCCGCGCAGGCCCTGCGTGACATCTGCCGTGTGTTCAAGGAGACGGGCGAGCCGATGGGCGGCCACCACCTCCCCGCCGGCGGCTACATGGGTGAGATGATCGTCCGCGCCCTCATCGAAGCCGATCTCATCGAGGAAGTCGAAGGGCAGGAGCGCGGATTCATGCGCCGGTACAAGCCGACCAAGAAAGGCGAAAAAACCTACACCAAACTGGACAAGGAAGACGCCTTCTCTCGCCGCGCAAGCTAGCCCTGTTTCCCCTAAAATCCCCTCATTCCTGCGAAAGCAGGAATCCATCGGGTTGTCCTGAGTGAAGCGAAGAATCCAAAGACGCCCTGACCGCCAAAGCCGGAACGCGGCGGACCAACGCCTTCGAAAGCCCAACACTGATCGCGAACTTTAAAAATATCGGGGCGCCCGGATTTGAACCGGGGACCTCCGCGTCCCGAACGCGGCGCGCTGCCGAACTGCGCTACGCCCCGACCGACAAATTAATGGCGGGCCTGTGCCCGCTCGCTTAAGAGTATACGAGGTCGCGAACCGAAGCGCCTTCTGGCTGCCAAAGCGGGAACGCGGCCTGGCAATGCCTTGGACGATCGAAGTCAGATCGCGAACTTAAGAGTAGACGCCTTGAGCGCCAAAGCCGGAACGCGGAGCCGGTCACCACAAGCCACCCAAGAGTGAGCGCGAACTTTAAATTACACGCCCGGTGTGCCCCGCCGTGTTATAGATATCGCGAACTGCGAGGCCGATATCATCCGGTCAACCCTCGGTCGTGCGGAAATAGGAGTCAACGTCACGGGAGTCCAGTGCCTGAGCCGCCTCCGCGCCGAACAGAACCGTAGAAACGAATCGGTGCGCGCGTCGCCATGCAGCGGTCACGCCGCCCTCAGTCGACGTAGCCCCGGGCGCGGAGCGCATCGTTGACGTTGACATCGCCCACCCACACCTCTGCTTTCAGCCTGCCGAGACTGTCCGATTCCGTCGCCTCATAAAACACTATTGTATCCGCCACAAGCTCTGAGAGGTACGCTTCCGCCTGCCCGCGTCGATCGGGGTTGCTCGGCAGCGAAACGCCCGACAGCACCAACCGCTCCGCGTCCTCCATATAGATCACGCCGCCCTCGATAACGTCCGCAACGCGCCCCCACCTGCGCGGTGTGGGAGAGTCTGTCATTACGTCACAGGCCCAAAGATGAGGACCACAGTCAGTCCCGTGATGACCCGACCGACTATCGTCCCGATGATCACCGCCGCCGCAGCGAGTGGCATGCTGCACGACAACGACTCACGTGTCGCAATCATCATGGCAGTCGCAATCCAGAAGATCGCGGCAAGCGCCGCCACGTCGCCAATCGCCGGCACGAGGACGAGAATCATCAGCAGGGCGGGCGTTGCAGTGAAACCCACGCTCCGGATGAACTGCAGGAAGGTCCCGCCAAGGAAACCCGCCGCGGACGTCCCTGCAATCACGGACACGATCATATAAGAGAACAGAGCCGAGAGCGTCCATCCCAGCCCCGTGAAGATGGCAGAGGAGATGAACACGTTTGACGCCGTCAGATCGCCCTCGGCGTAAAGCGTCCCAAGTGACGCCGCAATGCCGTGGACTATAGACACCAGGACGACGACGAATACCGCCTGCCGGATCGCCCCCGGGTCTTGCCGCAACTCCTCGTACAGCAGCGCATCGCCCAGGGCGGATCGAATCATCCGAACGTGGAGACTATCAGGCGGCCCTACCACTGCCAACTCCAATCGTGAACCGAGAAAAGAACATATCGTTAGAGTATAGGAACGGAGCCGAACGAGTCGGAGGAGGGCATCGCGCCGATGAGCACAAATGATGTTGAAGTGCTGCGTGGAGAGATTATCTCCATTGGCACGGAGATCCTGCTTGGCGCGCTCGTAGACACTAACGCGAACTACCTCGCCTCTCAACTCCCCGGCATCGGCGTAGGAAACTACCGCGTTACCACCGTCGGCGACAACCTCGACCGGCTTGCCCGTGTCTTTGAAGAAGCGTGGGATCGATCTGACGTCGTCGTAGCCACGGGCGGCCTCGGCCCCACGGAGGACGATGTCACTCGTGAAGCCATCGCCCAATTCCTCGGTGAGGAACTCTATCCCGACCCCACGCTCGAAAAGGAGCTGCGCGAGTTCTTTGATCGGCGTGGCATCGCCATGGCAGAACGCAACCTCAAGCAGACCATGCTCATCCCGTCCGCCGAAGCCATCCCCAACCCACGCGGCACAGCCCCCGGATGGTGGGTTCAGCGGAACAAAAAAATCATCATCGTCATGCCCGGCGTGCCCCGTGAGATGTACGGCATGTGGGAGGAACAGGCCCTGCCGCGCCTGCGCCTCCAACTCATGGGCAACGACGCCGTCATCCACTCCCGCACCATCAAGACGTTCGGCCTCAGCGAGGCGAGTGTCGATGAACGGCTGGGCGAGCTGCTCCACGGCCTCAACCCCACCATCGGCGTCTATGCGAAGTCGGACGGCATCCATATCCGCCTCACGGCCCGCGCGTCAACTGAACTCGATGCGTCGCAACTCATTACCCCCGTCGAGGATGAGGTCAAAGACCGCCTCGCCGCCCACCTTTGGGGACAGGACGACGACACCCTTGAAGCCGTCATCCGGCGCGTCTACACGGAACGCGGCCTGAGCGTCGCCACCATGGAATCCTGCACCGGCGGCAACCTCGCCAACATCCTCACGGACGCCCCCGGCGCGTCCGCCTACTTCCGCGCCGCCTACGTCACCTACACCAACGAGATGAAGATCGCCATGGGCGTCCCCGCCGAGATCATTGAGAAACACGGAGCAGTCTCCGGCGAATGCGCCATCGCCATGGCGGACGCCGCCCGCGAACGCTCCGGCGCGACCATCGGCGTCGGCATCACCGGCGTTGCAGGCCCTGGTGAGCTTGAAGGCAAGCCCGTCGGCCTCGCCTACATCGGCATCTCTGATGAAAGCGGCCACAAGATGCGCGAAGGCCGCTACCCCGCCCAGCGCCTCGACTTCAAACTCCGCGTCGCCCGCACCGCCATGTTTGAACTCCGCGGCTGGGCCCTCGCCCGCGACTGAGAGCGCTCTGTACAATGCCCGTACCCCGCCCTCTCCAAAGACCCCTTGGGAGAAAGGCCCCACGCTATGATTCCAGCCATTGAACAACATTCCGACGAAATCCGGCGGCTTTGCATCGACTACCGTGTGCAGACCCTCTCCCTTTTCGGCTCCTCCGCCTCACTCCAGGACGACGATGCCCCACATGACCTTGACTTCCTCGTTGAGTTCAAGCCTGAGGCAATCGACAACTACGCGGATGCCTATTTTGGGTTGCTGGATGCCCTGAAGCGGCTCTTCGGTAAACCGGTGGATCTGGTCGTTGAATCCGCCATCCGAAACCCACACTTCCTTGAGTCCATCAAGAGAACGAGGACAGAACTCTATGCACCCTGACGCCCGCAAACTCCTTGAGGATGTCCGGCGCGCATGCGACCTCCTCGGCGAGTTCATCGCGTCAAAGTCATTTGCTGACTACGAGGATGACGCAATGCTGCGCTCCGCAGTGGAGCGCCAATTTGAGATTATCGGCGAGGCCGTCAATGCGCTGACGCGGATTGACCTTGCCACCGCGCAAAGGATGACGCGCTACGAGCGCATCATAGCCTTCCGAAACATCCTGATTCATGCATATGCCGATGTCGACAATAGGCTCGTCTGGGATGTCCTGCGCAACAGCCTGCCCACCCTCCGCAACGAAGTAGCCACCCTCCTGAGAGAAGCAGAATAGCTCCCGGCTCTAACCCCCCACTCCCCTTGACCCCGTGTCTACAATGGGACGAACAAACGCGATGCGACAGATCGGCATTCTCACCAGCGGGGGAGACGCGTCCGGCATGAACGCGGCGATTCGCGCCGTCGTCCGTGCCGCTGCATCCGTTGGCATCCGCAGCCTCGGCGTTCGCAATGGCTTTGACGGCCTTATGCGCGGCGACTTCCAGCGACTCGGCCCAAAATCCGTCGCCCATATCCTCCAGCGTGGTGGCACCATCCTCGGCACCGCCCGCGCACCGGAAATCGAGACCGAGGATGGACGCTCCCGCGCTGCGGAACAAATGGCCGCGTCCGAGCTTGATGGCCTTGTCGTCATCGGCGGTGAGGGAACACTGAGAGCCGGACAAAAGCTCCATGAGGAACACGGCTGCAAGATCGTTGCCGTCCCCGCCACCATCGACAACGATATCGCTGGCGCGGATATGTGCATCGGCTTTGACACCGCCGTGAACGCCGCCGTTGAGGCGATGGATCGAATCCGCGACACCGCCGAATCCAGCGGCCGCGTCTTCTTCGTGGAGGTCATGGGACGAACGCGCGGCCTGATAGCCCTCTACGCCGGCCTCTCCGGCGGCGCGGACGCCATCGTTATCCCCGAAGAGCATGAGGATATCGATGTCCTCTGCCGTCGCCTCGTCGCGGCGCATCGCGGCGGCAAACGCAGTTTGCTTGTTGTCGTGGCGGAGGGCGACGAGGCCGGCGGCGCATTCTCAGTGGCCGATCAGGTGCAGCAACGGCTCAATGGCCGACTCCAGGTGGACTACCGTGTGACGGTGCTTGGACACCTGCAGCGAGGAGGTGTGCCAACTGCGGCGGACAGGATCCTCGGCACAGTTCTGGGCGCGGCAGCCATTGAATGCCTGAACAACGGCCTTGACCACCACATGGTGAGCGAGGCTGGCACCACCCCCATCTTTACCCCGCTTGAGGAAGTGCTCTCCGCAACCAGGGAACTGCCGTCAGACCTCATGCACCTTCTCCACACCGTCGGCCAGTCATAACCCCTTTGCCCAACCGCAACTCGGCCCTCAATAGGCGTATACTTATGTTCTTGACACAGTCGTACAGGAAGCCCCATAAACCTCGTTAGGCAACAGGACACTCTCTAAATGGCATCTCAGGCAGGGCAGAGGCCGGGAGGCGGCCCGCCCGCAGCAGGCGGCCCACCCGCAAACGGACCCGGCGGTCCACCCGGTGGATGGAGCGGCGGTGCCCCGCAAGCGGAGAGGGGCGGCCCGTTCCGTGCGCTGCGCCCATTCCGATACGGAAGCTATACGGCGTACTGGGCGGGATCGATCCTCTCGATAACGTCGTTCTTCATGCTGATCATCGCGCGGGGATGGCTGACTTTTGACATCACGTCGTCAGACCTCTGGGTGACGCTTGTCAGCGCGGCATCGTTGTTGCCCGCGCTGTTCCTCTCGATACTGGGCGGCGTCATCGCGGATAGGTTCAACCGCAAGCACATCCTGATTGCCAGCGAGATATCGAACTTCGCCACGCATATCGCGCTGGCGCTGCTCGTCCTGACGGAGTTCATTGAGGTCTGGCATCTGGTGGCGCTGTCTCTCCTGCATGGCACCATGTTCGCGCTGTCCTCCCCCGCGCGATTCTCCATCGTGCCAAGCCTCGTGCCGCCCAACCTGATTGCAAATGCGACCGCGCTGTCGTCAATCATGTTCAGCGGCGGCGCTTTGATGGGCCCGGTTGCCGCGGGATTCCTGCTTGACGTTGAGCCGTCATTCGCATTCTTTGCCGGCGCGGCATTGGTGGGCGTCTCCGCGCCTCTGTTCCTGCTGATCAAGTTGAACGCGGCGCCCGCATGGGGACAAGGGCAGCAAAGAGGCGGCGTCTTTGAGAACATCATCGAAGGTCTGCGCCATATACGAGAGCGAAAGATTCTGCTTGGCCTTGTTCTGATGGGGATGGTTGCCACATTCTTTGGTATGCCGTATCAGGCGCTCCTTCCGGTCTTTGCCGAAGAGATCCTGGAGGCCGGGCCAACCGGCCTTGGGTGGCTTGGCATGGCGGGCGGCGTCGGGGGGACGATAGGCTCGCTCCTGATCGCCACGTTCAGCTCAGTCAATCAGTTGAAGGCGTGGCTGGTTGCCGGATCACTCGGCGTCGGCTTGTTCATCGCCGGTTTTGCCCAGGCCACGTGGTTCGCCGGCCTGCTCGGACTCGATCTCTCCGGCGCGTTCATCATCGCGCTCATCTTCGCCGGAGTCGCCGGCTGGTTCTTCCAGATGGTGATGACGGGCAACTTCTCTCTGGTGCAGGTCTTGACGCCTGACCAACTGCGCGGGCGCGTGATGAGCGTGCGGCTCATCGTATTCGGATTTCAGCCGTTCGCGCTGATCGTTACCGGTGTCATCGCAGAAATATACGGCGCTCCGTTCGCCGTCACACTGACAGGCCTCGGACTTTTCATCTGCTCGGTCGCGCTACTCTCGTTCTTCCCGGCGTTGCGCAAGAAGACCGATGACGCTGTGCAGGGTGTCGGTCATGGCCCCCCGATGGGAGACCCTCAGCGTGGAGGCCCGCCAAACGGCGTCGCCGACGGGCACAGCGGCCCCCCGGTGGACGGAGAAGCTCCTGCCGGACGACCACCCGCCGCAGTCGCCGAACGCCCCGCCGGGTCATCCCCTGCCGACTAGCTGATACCAGCCATCCTTATCCGCCCGTCGCCGATGATGTCGGTTGCGGCGGCACAATCGACCGCCCGCGCGCCCGCACGATTCCCGGCCTCGGCAGCACGAGGTAGACCAGGATCAGGCCGATGGCGCTGAACGCACCGAACATCAGGAACCCGTTCTGCATCCCGCCCAAGCTGTTGTCGGCAAACGTGGCGACGGTTGGTGCAACTGAAACGGCCAGCGCGGTGACCGTCCACAGGATGCCCTGCAGCACCCCGAAAGCGCGCCGCCCCAGATAGGTTGCAAGGAGCGCTGCCTGGAGGACGGTAATCATGCCAAACCCGGGCGAGAAGGCGAGCAGGAAGACAACGAGATACCAGTTCTGGTCCGGGTTGCTGAGCGCGAATGCGGATATGCCCACTGCCTGCAGGACGAATGCGAGGACGGCAGCCCGCCGCGGGTCCGTCGCGTCTGCCATCCAACCGGCGAATATGCGTCCGACGACAGTGATGACGGCCATCGCGCCAACGGCAAAGGCTGCGTCAGTTCGCGAATAGCCCGCCGCCTCCATGAACGGTGATTGGTGGACGGTGAGAGCGCCGATGCACCAAAAGGCTAGGAAGAAGAGCGTCCCGAGGAACCAGAACACGGGGGCGCGCACGGCCTCCGTGAACGTGAGGCCGTACACAGGCTCCTCAAGCTGGGTAACGCCGCTTGCGGACACGGTCGGCGGGTCGCCGTCCGGGCGCATGCCGTATTGCTCCGGCGTATGCCGCAGAACAATTGTCATCAAAGGCACCAGGACGGCGATGATGGCTGCCATCAGGAGAAACGTGTTGCGCCAGCCGATCTCCTCAATCACGAACAGGGACGGGATTGTCAGGAAGCCGCCAAGCCCCAGGCCTGACATGCAGATGCCAATCGCTCGGCCCCGCATCCGGAAGAACCAGTTGACCACGGACGGCAGGGCCGCAGAGAAAAAGACAATCGGCCCGAAGCCCGCGAGGGTGAACCCGATGTACAGGTGCCACGGCTCCGTCATCACTCCCATGGTCGCGAAGCCGATCGCGCCGAGCGCCAGGCCTCCCCCCGCAACCGCCTTAGGCCCGCGCCGGTCGAAAATCGCGCCCAAAACGGGCGACATGATTGCCGAGTTCATGCTCGCGATGAAGAAAGCGGTGTTGATGGCGTTGCCAACGCCCGGCAGTTCCTCCCGGATCGGCGTCACGAACAGCGTGAAATCGTAGAAAAAGAACGCGCTGTAAAGAGTGGCGAGAGTTAGCGAGCTCGCGACAATCCACCAACCGTAGAAAACCGAGAACGGCGCCCGCAAAAAAGACCCTCTCCCCTGTCCCTGCCGCTCTGGTTGCTGGCGCTGCTCTGGCTGTTGCTGCATTCCCATACTCAATCAAGCGTAGCATCCCGCCTCCGCTTACCCTGAAAACGAAGGCGTACCATAGATGAATGGCCTCCTCTAACGGCATGCCCCCGCATGGCGTCATCGTTCGCAAGAAGAAGCCGTTGATCTTCTACGGCTGGTGGATCGTCATCGCCGCCGTCATCCTGAACATCCTCCAGGGCGGCATCCTGTTCTACGGTTTCACTCTTGTCCTGGACCCCGTCACGGATGAAATGGGATGGACCAAGACCGAGCTGACCATCGCTTACCCCATCATGGGCGTCGTCATCGGCGTGATTTCGCCGTTCCTGGGCGGGCTGTTCGACCGGATCGGACCCCGGCCGCTGATCGGCGCGGGCATGGTCATCGTCGCCGCGAGCATGATAATGCTCCACTACGTTCAGAGCCTCCCCATGTTCTACCTATGGTTCTCGCTGCTGAACCTCGGCTCCATGGGTATCTGGCTTTCCGTCGGGCCCACGGTGGCCAACTGGTTCGTGCGTGCTAGAGGTCGCGCGCTCGGGACCTACTCACTGGGATTTGCGCTTGCCGGTCTCCTTGCCCCGCCCCTGTACTGGCTGATCGACGGCGGGATTATCCTCGGATTTGAATTCGACGGCCTGGGGTGGCGGGACGCCTTCTTCCTTCTTGGTGTGATGTTCCTGTTCCTCATGCCGCTCACCATCCTCATCTTCCGCCACCGCCCTGAGAACATGGGCCTCTATCCCGATGGCGCTGACTATCCCCCGCTGGAGGTCAGCCCGGGCGCGGAGATGTCGGACGACGCCGAGATGACCACCACGGCCATGCAGGCGCTGCGTACCCAGGCATTCTGGTTGATGGCGATTTGTTCAGCCCTGACATTCCTGACGATCGCGACCTTGACCGTGCATTGGGTGCCCTACATGGGCAGCATCGGAATCGAGCGTGAGGCTGCGGCGTTCTTCTTGCCGCTCCTGCCGCTTGGAACAATGGTGGGTCGGCTCCTGTTCGGGGTCCTTGCCGATCTGTATGACAAGAGGCGGGTCACTGCGCTTGCGTTCTGCGTGCAGGCGGCTGCTGTGCTCATGCTCTCCCAGATCGATCCCGCGCGCGAATGGACGCTCGTCCTCTTCCTCGTGTTGTGGGGGTTCGGTTTCGGAGGGACGATCGTCGCGCGGATGGCGCTTCAGGGCTACCTCTTTGGCCGCAACTCCTTTGGCGCGCTGCAGGGCATGTTGACAATGACCACTGAGGCGGGCTTTGCCTTGTCGCCGCTCATCGCGAGCATCGTGTTTGAGGAACTGGGGACATATCGCCCCCTGTTCCTGGGATTCGCAGTGCTGGCCTTCCTCGCCGGGCCGCTGACGATGCTCATCCGCCGCCCCACACCTCAATTCGCCACTGGATTCGCAACAGCCCAGTCTGCCGACAAGGACCCCGCCCCCGCGCCGCGCCCACGCTAACCTCCTCCCACAGAGATGTCATTCTGAGCGAAGCGAAGAATCTAAAGCCTCAATTTTGATACCAACCAACCGCCGCTCACCCTGAGCCACCCTCCGGTCACCCTGAGCCTGTCGAAGGGTGAGAGAAACGTCCCTTGCCCCGAACCACGCGCGAATATGGGGCGTACCATAGTGAAATGTCCCTTCCGAACGGCGCGTCTCCGCAGCTTGGAATCAGAACACGCAGAAAGCCGAAGATCTTCTACGGCTGGTGGATCGTCATCACAGCCGTCTTCCTGAACATCTATCAGGGGGGCGTTCTCTTCTATGGCTTTACCCTGGTCTTCGATCCCATGACCGAGGAGATGAGCTGGTCAAAGACGCAAGTCACCGCCACGTATCCCATCATAGGCCTGACGATTGCCGTCCTTGCCCCCTTCGTCGGCTCGCTCTTTGACAGGATCGGACCGAGGCCGCTCATTGCTGTCGGCATGAGCATCGTCGGGACCGGCTTGATCATGCTCCATTCCGTCGACAGCCTGCCGATGTTCTACCTCTGGTTTTCCCTCGCCAACATCGGTTCCGTGGGCATGTTTCTCTCCGTCGGCCCAACCGTCGCCAACTGGTTTTTCAGGCGGCGAGGGCGCGCCCTGGGTATCTTCTCCATGGGATTTGCCCTCGCCGGAATCGTCGCGCCGCTGCTCTACGTGCTCATCGACGGCGCAAGCTGGGGCGGTTTTCAATTCGACGGTGTGGGATGGCGTGACTCATACCTCATCGTCGGTATCATCTTCCTGCTCCTCATGCCGATTGCCGTCCTTATCTTTCGACATCGGCCCGAGGACATCGGCCTCTATCCGGACGGCGCTGAGCGCCCCCCGCTCGAAGCATCCACCGCCGTGGAGTTCTCTCGCGATGCGGAGATGAACACAACGGCAAGGCAAGCCCTGCGAACACAAGCATTCTGGCTGATGGCATTTGGCTCGGCCTTCACTTTCCTCACCATCGCGGCACTTGAAGTGCACTGGGTTCCATACCTTGGCAGCGTCGGTTTCTCACGCGAGTCGGCGGCATTCTTCCTGCCGCTTCTCCCACTGGGCACCCTTCTGGGCAGGATTTCGTTCGGATTCCTGGCAGACCTGTGGGACACGAAGCGGGTGACGGCCCTTGCGTTCGCGGTTCAAGCCGTCGCGGTCCTCGTCCTTTCCCAGATCGATGCAACGCGAGAGTGGACCGTGTACATGTTCATAATCATGTGGGGCATCGGATTCGGCGGGACGGTAGTCTCCCGCATGGCCTTGCAGGGCTACCTGTTTGGCCGCAATTCCTTCGGCGCGCTGCAGGGAATGCTCTCCATGACCGGTGAGGCGGGCTTCGCCTTCGCCCCCCTGCTTGCCAGCGTCGTATTCGAGAGTCTCGGAACCTACCGGCCGCTCTTCATGGCATTCGCGACCCTCGCGCTTCTCGCTGCTCCCATTATCCTGTTGATCCGGCGCCCGCGGCCGGTCCTGCCTGGGTTTGCCCCCGCGGTGCCACGCACCGATGCCCTTGTGGAAGGTGAAAGAGAATCGCGGGCGGAAACCCGCGAAGACGCCTAGTAGTGGTCCTCGTAGTGATCGTTGGCGAGTGATCGCGTGTGGCGGCGCGTATCGTACACGTACCGCTGCGGAGCATCAGGGCCGGACGCGAGCAGCATCAGCACGACGGCCGGCATCGACGATGTCACCTCCGTGGAGTGGATATCCATTTCAGGCGGCAGGATCGCCGTCACGTCGCCCGGCTTGAGCCGACGCCGCGTCGTCCGTTTAATCACGGAACCGTCGTCTGACTTCTCCGGGTCCGGAGCGTAGGACACCTCCCGCCCCGCGCCTTGGTAGATCCCCGCCAGCCCCCAACGCGCCCCGTGATCGTGAATAGGGGTCTTGTGCTTGGGCGGAATCACGGAGACCAGCAGGCTCAACGAGCGGTCCGCCGAGCGGAAGATGATCCATCGACTGACCTCATTTGGAGGAGTATCCCTGTATTCGTCGGGCAAAAAATTCTCCATCAGCAGGTGACGGAAGGGATCGAGCGTCCGCCGAATCAGCCCCACCGGATCCGCCTCGCTCACCGCGACACCCCCCAGTTGCCCAAGGAACGTCCCTAGTGCGGGATGGTCGACGCGAAGATCAGAAGTCACGGTACGTACCGGTCTCGATAACTACACCTCGCGGTATTCGCCCTCAACCGTCTCCGAATCGTCGGCGGAAGCATCGCTGCTCGTGCCGTTCGCGCTGCCCCCGTCCGCGCCCTGCTGCGCGTACATGGACTGCCCGATTTCCTGCACAAGCCTGCTCAACTCCTCTGTCAGTGTACGAATCTGCTCCGCCGGAGCGTTCTGCTCCAGCGCCTGACGCACCTCCGTGATCTTGGCCTGCACCCGGTCACGCACGTCGTCCGTGATGCGCTCCTTGTGCTCCTCCAGCAGCCGTTCCGCGGCATAGGCTGCGGAGTCCGCGGTGTTCCGGATCTCCACCTCCTCACGGCGCTGGGCGTCTTCTGTCGCGTGCGCCTCCGCGTCCTTGGTCATCTGCTCGATTTCGTCGCTGCTGAGGCCGCTCCCGGCCTGGATGACGATCTTCTGCTCACGATTCGTCGCCTGATCCTTGGCGTTCACGTTCAGGATGCCGTTGGCGTCGATGTCGAACGTCACCTCAATCTGCGGCATCCCGCGCGGCGCGGGTGGAATCCCGTCCAGCATGAACCGTCCGAGCGACTTGTTATCGCCTGACATGGATCGCTCGCCCTGGAGCACGTGAATCTCTACGCTGGTCTGCCCGTCCGCCGCCGTCGAGAACGTCTGGCTCTTGGACGTCGGGATCGTCGTATTGCGCGGGATAATTGGTGTCGAAACGCCGCCCAGCGTCTCGATGCCAAGCGAGAGCGGCGTCACGTCCAATAGCAGCAGGTCCTGTACGTCGCCCGTCAGCACGCCCGCCTGGATTGCCGCGCCAACGGCGACGGCTTCATCCGGGTTGACGCTCCTATTCGGTTCTCGCTGGAAAATCTGCTGCACCTTCTCTTGGATCGCCGGCATCCGTGTCTGGCCGCCGACAAGGATTACCTCGTTCACCTGCCCGGCGGACAACCCGGCGTCTTCGAGCGCCTGTCGGCACGGTCCCGCCGTCCGCTCAACCAACGCTGCCGTCAGAGATTCCAACTGCGCCCGCGTCAGCGTCATGGCCAGGTGCTTCGGCCCGGACGCGTCCGCCGTGATGAATGGCAGATTCAACTCCGTCTGCGTGACCGTGGACAACTCCAGCTTGCCCCGCTCCGCCGCTTCGCGGAGACGCTGCATCGCGCTCCGGTCCGACCGCAGGTCGATGCCCTCCTGCTTGAGGAACTCATCGATCATCCAGTCGACGACGGCATTGTCGAAATCGTCACCGCCCAGATGTGTGTCGCCCGCCGTCGAGCGCACGTGGAACGTCCCCTCTCCAATCTCAAGGATCGAGATGTCGAACGTCCCGCCGCCGAGGTCGAAGACGGCGATGACCTCCTCGTTCTTGTTGTCCAGTCCATAGGCCAACGAGGACGCCGTCGGCTCATTGATGATCCGCAGCACGTTCAGCCCGGCGATGGTGCCCGCGTCCTTTGTCGCCTGCCGCTGGCTGTCGTTGAAGTACGCAGGAACGGTGATGACGGCGTCCGTCACCGTCTCGCCCAGGTACGCCTCCGCGTCCGCCTTGAGCTTCTGCAGAATCATTGCCGAGATTTCCTGCGGACTGTACTGGTTCTCGCCCATGGTCACGCGCACGTCCCCGTTCGGCGCGGCCGCTACAGGGTAGGGCACCAGCTTTGTGTCCTGCTGCACGTCCGCCTCGTCATGCTTGCGCCCAATGAACCGCTTGACGCTGAAAATCGTCTGATCGGGATTCGTCACTGCCTGCCGCTTGGCGACTAGGCCCACCAGCCGCTCACCGGTCTTGTTCAGAGCGACCACCGACGGCGTGAGTCGATTCCCCTCGGGCGTCGGGATCACCGTCCCCTCGCCCCCCTCCATGACCGCGACAACGCTGTTCGTCGTCCCAAGGTCGATTCCGATTGCTCGTGCCATTCTTTTCGTATCTCCTTCTCTCCGTTCACCCTGAGCCTGTCGAAGGGTGAACACGCCTTGTGTGATTGCTGTCTTTCTCTCTATGACTCGTCGGTTGATGCGTTGTCAGTGTCAGATTCGCCGCTTGCCTGCTCAACGCCCGAGCCGTCTCCCACCTGCACAAGCGCCGGCCTCAGCACGCGGTCATGGAGCATGTACCCCTTCTGGAGTACCTCTACGATGCGTCCCTCCGGCCCGGGCACCCGGGATATCGCCTCATGCAGATTCGGATCAAAGGCCCCGCCTGCCGTCTCGATCTCCGTGACTCCGCTAGATTCCAGCGCTCCCTGCAGCTTCCGATAGATAAGCAGAATCCCCTCAACCCACGTCATCCGCAGCAACGAGTCAGGAATGGAGCCGAAGGCCCGCTCAAGGTCGTCGACGCTTGAAAGCAGTTGCATCAGCACCGGCGCAGCTGCGTATTGCAGTTCCGCCGTATGCCGCTCCCCGGCGCGCCGCGAGAAATCCACCGCATCCGAATACGCCCGGTGATACCTCTCCTTTTCCGCTATCGCCTCATCAAGCTGCGCCTGCAGCAAGTCAAGAGCCGACTGCCCATCGCCATCGGCGGCATCCGGCTCTGCAACTCCCGAAGCGTCGTCTTTCTTCTCGTCAACCATGCCTTACACGTACTCCCTGTTCTGATAGACGGTGTCCAGCGTTTCCGCCATGCCGGACAACAACTCTCCCAAATAGCGCACTGCCGGAATAGCCGTTGCGTAGTCCATCCGTGTTGGTCCCAGCGCCACAACAGCCCCCCGCTCCGAGTCGTCCTCCGCCGGTCCGTACGCGGACATGATCGCCGCGTACGGGTGCAGGAACGGCTCGTCGTGCTCGTTTCCAATGACGACCCGCAGCCCGCTGGCCGGTAGATCGTCCGTGTGAAGCGCGGGCGCAAGCCGACCGCTCTCCACGGCGTCCAACAACTCGCGCACCATGTCGATGCGGTCGATGAGTTCCGGCTGATTCACAACCTGGCTGATACCGTAAACCACCGGCTCATCCATCCCGTGTTCCGTTCGGCCCGGCAGTGGCGTCACGATGGCAAGCGCCTCTGAAAGCCGTGCCAGCGTCGCCGCCGCGAGACGCGCCCACAGGAACACGTCCTCGGACTCAACTTGGTGGAACTGGTGACGAATCGTCTGCTGCCGATTGCTCGGCACCTCCGATGATCTCAATAAAACCTCGACATAGTACCGATAGGCACGCCCTGTAGGCGTTGCCCCCGCAGACGAGTGTGTGCGTTCCACATACCCCTCTGACTCAAGCTCGGCGAACGTGTTGCGAACCGTCGCAGAACTCATGCCGAGCTCATGCCGCTCAACCAGCCCGCCTGAACTCACGGGCGCAGCCGTGGCGATATACTGCTCAACCAGCAGCCGTAGCAACTCCGACTGCCGTTCCGCTAGCTCCTGCGTCATCCCTTTTTCGTCACCTTCGAATCTTTTCCCACCTGAAGGCGGGGCAGCGACCGCCGCCTGTGTTTTTTATGGTCGTCAGGCGCTTTAGCCCCACTTTAGCAGTCTCAACTGCCGACTGCTAATGCTCGTTCAGACTACTCACGCACAGTAGCTGTGTCAAGGCAAATCTTGACCCTGCGCTCGCGTTGACCGTCAATTGGCGTCGTTGCTAGAGTGATACAGGCATGAGACGACTGATGCCGAAGATCGACCGAAGGGTCGTAGCGCGGGAACCGGTGACACGTTGGATATAACCTATCTTGGCGGATCAGGCTTTCAACTGCGCGGCAGGGATGCATCCCTTTTCGTTGACCCGTCCGCCACGCCGGATCGCCGCGCCAATGCCCGGGCCGTTCTCATGAGCGGCTACGGCACGGAACCTGCCGTTGATGTGGGCGATGCTCGAGTGATTAGCCGCCCCGGCGAATATGAAGTCTCCGGCATCCTCATTCGCGCCATCAGAACCAGCAGAGCCTCAGGGGACGACGCCTCCAACCTCGGCGGCATGGCCTACGCCGTCGCCATTGATGGCGTCACCATCTGCCATCTCGGCCATCTGAGCCGGGCGCTCACGACTGCCGAAGTCTCAGAGATCGGTGAAGCTGATGTTGTCCTGATGCCCGTGGGGGGTGAGGAAACCCTCGCTCCCAACCTTGCGGCTCAGGTCGCGACGCAGCTCGGCCCCAAAATCATCATTCCTATGCTCTGGCAGGGCGAGGTCGAGCGTTCGGTTACTGAAGCCCCATCGCCGCCGCCTGCTACCGAAGAATCGGAAGCGGGGGAAGGTGAGGAAACCGCCCCACCGCCCGCGGTAGAGACTGTCAACGTTCCATCCCTGGAGCCGTTCCTCCGGGAACTTGGCATCCGTTCCCTGACGCCGCATGAACGACTCTCAGTCACCCCCACCAACCAACCCGCCACCCAACAGGTCTCACTCCTCCTCCCCCGCGCCTAATTCCACCGCTCACCCTGAGTTTGTCGAAGGGTGGTCGTGCTCCTTAGCCGTTCCCTTATACTGGCCACATGACGACTGACAACGGTAGCACGCGTAAGGACTACGCGGCGCAGGGCAGGATCTTCCTTGAGCAGGCCTTCGAGGAACTGTCCCGCGACGATTTGCGTCAGGCGAGTGAAAAAGGCTGGGGCGCTGCGGCACAGATAGTCAAGGCGTACGCGCAGGATCGCGGCCTCCCTCATGACCAGCATTTCCTGCTGTATCGCGCAGTCAGCCGTCTGGTCGCCGAAACAGACGATGACGACCTGCGGCGGCAATTCGGGGTCGCTACGGACTTGCACGCGAATTTCTACGAAGGGGAATATAACGAGAGGGATGTCAGAGTCAGTCTGCAAGACATCACACGCCTCATTGAATCTGTAGAGACCATCCTAAACGGTCGCCACGGCACGGCGTCATAGCGCCGCTTGGGATGGTGGGCTACTCCGCCCGCTGATCCACGTGAACTGTCACGATATCGAGCCCGTAGTATTTGCTGTGGCGCACCGCCGCCGCATAGTGGCGCAACAGACGGTACGACAACTCGTTTTCGTCTGTAATCTCGGGAGACTCGCCTAGAACTGCAAGCCGATCCTCCAGATTGCCATCTGCCGGCCCGGACACAAATTCCAGCTCAGCCGCAGTCCCCACGCCCCTGACGGACACCACCGTTCTCCTGCCTTCGTCAGGCTCTGTCCCGTTTTCAGCAAGAAGCCCGGAGAGAGCCTCCTCGCCCACGAGCGTCAGGCGGCTCGCGGCATCCTCCGACCACTTGGAATTGGACGCAAACTCCTGCAGGAAGTCCCGTAGCTGTGAGAATCCCTCCGGCCCACCGTCAAGGCGGAGTTTCTTCCGTCGCTGAGACGTCACCTCGAGGAACAGCACCATGATGAGCGCCACGATGGCCCCGCCCGTCATGCCGTTCTCAAGCAGGAGACTCATGAATCCGTCCCCGAATGATTCACCGAAAATCTGCCCGTTCGTAAACCCAGCGCCTGCCCAGAAAGCCAGCCCGATAATGGCCGCTTTCCGATGGTCCACACCATCATTGATGACAATCTTCATCCCCTGCACAAACAGCAAGCCGATGAGCACAGTCATATATGCGCCCGCCACCGGCGACGGTATTGCCACAAGGATTGCCGATACCTTTGGGAAAAACGCAAACAGGATGAACGTCAGGCCAATCACCACGCCAACACGCCGCGCCCCAACGCCCGTAATCTCCACCATCGCCACGCTGCTGGAGTAAGTCGTGTTCGGCACCGTCCCGGCTAGTCCTGAGAGCAGGTTTCCCACGCCGTCCGCGTTGATTGCGCCCTGGGCCACACGGAAATCGGGCGCGGGTGGGTTTCTGCGTGACACCCGTTGAATCGCCACGCCGTCCCCCAAGGTTTCTATTGCCCCAACCGCTGTGACCATGGCGAAGGCGGGAAGTAGCGCCCAGAACTCCGCTCCGATATCCAGCGACAACCCCGGCCATTCCTGAAACGGCGCGCCAAACCAGGCTGCCTCCGTGATGATGCTGGTGTCATACAGCCCAAAAACCGCAGACGTTGCCGTGCCTGCCGCGATTCCTATAACAGGAGACCATAGTCGCAGTGACGGAGGCGCCCGGAGAATGAGCCCGCCGGTGATAGCCAGCGTCACGGCGGCGGATGCCATCGCCCCCTCCACGGGCTGCCCGGGTTCCACAGCGTCCAGAAGACTGAACGCAATGGGCATCACCGTCGCAGCGATGAGCATGATGACCGTGCCCGTCACGACGGGGATGAAGATCCGCCTTGTGAGAGATAGGTTCATGCCAATCAGGAATTGCATCAAGGACGATGCCACTATCAGCGTGGCCATCAGTGCCGGCCCGCCATTGACAAGCGCGGCAACGCATGCGGCCAGGAACGCCCCGGACGTCCCCATGATGAGAATGTGACCGGAGCCGAAGCGCCACAAGCGAACTGCCTGCAGGATGGTCGTGGATCCGCTTACCAGCAGCGCTGCGAAAACCGCCCAGGAAATATAGTCCTGTGGTTGCTCCGCAGCACGCATCACGATGACGACACCCAGGACAATGGCGCCAACGATAATCATGGCGCCCTGCACTCCGGCCCCCATGGTCATGAGGAGAGATGGATGTTCGTCAGGCTCGAACCGTACGTGCTGGTTAGCTTGGGACATGGCTTAGGGTGATTCCGGGATTCTCTGAACTGAAAGCGGGGGCGATTATTTCGCCCCCGCCATATTATCGTGTCTTGGCTCCGGCCCTCTTACTTACGCCTAATCCGTGATCGGCTCCGTGTACATTTGCTTGAGGTCCCGCTTCAACACCTTGCCCAGCGGGTTGCGCGGCAGAGGCTCCGTCGAGAACACCACGTGCTCCGGCCTCTTGAAGCTGGCCAGCCGCTGCCGCGAGTACTCGATCAGCTCGTCCTGCGAAGCCTCTTGCCCGGACTTGAGCACAACCACGGCGCGAACACGCTCGCCCCACTGGTCGTCCGGGATGCCGATGATCGCCGCCTCATCCACGGCGGGATGGGACATCAGCGTCTGCTCTACCTCTTCGGGGGAGATCATCTCTCCGGCGCGCTTGATAAAGTCCTTGGCGCGGCCGGTGAGGAAGATGTAGCCCTCGTCGTCCTGGTAGCCGAGGTCGCCCGTGAACAGCCAGCCGTTCTTGATGGTCTCCGCCGTCACGTCGTCCTGCTGCCAGTAGCCCTTCATCAACTGCGGCCCGCTCGCGATAATCTCGCCCTGCTCGTTCGTCGGAACGTCGTTGCCGTCCTCATCCACGATGCGGATATCGACGCCGGGAAGTGGCTTGCCGATGGAACTCAGGCGCTCGAACTTCTTCTCACGCTCCTCCTCGGACAGGCCCTTCACGTTGTGGTCCTCCGGCATCAGCGCCGTGATCGTCGCCGAGGCCTCCGTCTGCCCGAACGCGTTGATGAACTGCGTGTCCTCCATCTCCATGATGGCGCGCTTGATAACCTCCTTGGGCATCGGCGCTGCGCCGTAGGTCAGCACCGCGAGGCTGGAGAGGTCATAGTTCGGGCGCGCCTCGTGATCGAGCAGCATCTTGAGCATTGTCGGCACCATCATGGCGCGGGAGACCTGCTCATCCTGCACCAGCTTCATCCACGACTCCGCCTCGAACTGCCGCTGGATGACCAGCGTGCGGAAGCCCCAGACCGCGGAGATCACGGCCTGCATCCCTGCCACGTGGTACAGCGGCACGGTGAGGATGTTCTTCTCGATCTCGTCTGGATCAAGCTGTGAAACGTTGTTCAGGCTGTAGCTGCTGACGCTGCCGAACGTGAGCATCACGCCCTTTGGCAGGCCCGTCGTTCCTGCCGTGAACATCAGGATTGTAGTGTCCTCGTCGTCAACCTCCGCCACGTCGAACTCGGTCGGCTGATCGGCGATAACGTCCTCATACGCCTCCCAGCCGTCGCCCGTTCCCTCCAGCGAAACATAGTGCTCAACCGTGCTCAACGAGGGCCGCAGTTCATCGACCATCCCGAGATAACGCGAGCCTGCAATCACAACCTTTGACTCGGATGCGTTGACCATGTGGCGAATCTCTTCGGCGCGGCCCCGGAAGCTTAGTGGCACAAAAATCGCTCCGAGTTTGGCGCTGGCAAAGTAGGTCTCGATAACCTCGTTGCAGTTCACCTGCATGATGCCCACGCGGTCGCCCTGCGAGACGCCCCATGACGCCAGCCGGTTCGCCAACTGGTTCACCCGCTGATCCAGTTCCCCGTAGGTGTATCGCTTGTCTTCGAAAACGATGGCCTCTTTATCCGGCGACACCATGTTCGCGATTGTCAAAAACTCAGCAGTGTTCATCCGTGAAATCCCCTCCCCGTCATTCCCGCCAGAGCGGGAATCTAGAGTCCTTTAATTTGCCCCACCACGTAGGCAAGTGTAGCTAGCAGATACTAGCAGAGCGCCGCCCTAATGTCACCACATTTGGCGGTCAAGCGCGGACGCAAATTGGGAGGACTAACTCCCCACAGGCGTTGCCATCGACTCGCCGGGCACGCATCCCGGGGCCGTCAAGAGCAGGTTGAACAGCGCCTCTTCAGATGTCGCTTCGTCGGTCAGCATGGCCAGGAATGCTTCCTCACCGCCAACCTGTTCCTCAATGCACTGCAAGACGGACGGTGGCGGCAATTCCATCCCCTGGCTCGCCGCCCACGCTTCGGCTTCCTCATCCGTAAGACACAGCTGCATGCGCACTGCCCCGGCGATGACTTGGCCGAAACTCTCCGGCGGCGGTCCCATGCCGAGAACACCGGGATTCTCAATAGCGATATCTGTGATGCAACTACGGGTCTCAGTACTCAGGCCCCCAGCTTCAGCGGAGATTGTTGCAACGACAAAGCCCACTGTGCTCTCCATCGTGAGGCACTGGATCGGAAAGTCTGTGGGGCCTCCCTCAAGGCTGGATACGGGAACATCCGCAATCATGTTGAACGCCTCTGCCCCAATGGCCTCCCGTACGCAGGCCTGTTCCTCTGCTGAGAATGCAGAAACAACTTCCCGAACCGTCGTCGTTTCAGTTATCTCCAGTTCCCCCAGTGACATTGACATTGGCTCTGGTGTCGGAGTCGGCTCCGGGGTCGCCGTCGCCGTGGGAGTGGGCGGAACCGGCGTATTTGTAGGAACCGGTGTTGGCGTGGGTTCCGCTTCGCATGCCCCTGCGAACAACAGGACACCGACTATAACTCCAACTGCAAGTGTGGCTGACAGAAAGCGACCGATTCTCCGTGCCAAGATAATGCCCTTTCACTACAAAACCCCAACGCGCTTAACCCAGTCTAGGCCAGACCCCAAATTGTTGGATGAAACCTGAGATCGTCCCGTGTTACGTGCGAATCGGCAAAGTACGCGCTGCCAGCGCCGCCTCTATCTGCAGCCCATTCGTCAATGTCACGTCAGCCCCGCGCCGCAGCGCCGCCTTCGCCGCCGCCCGCGCCCCACGCGGCAGCCTCCGTGTCTCTGCCAACAACGCCTCCGACTCTTCCGCCAACCGTTCCGGTGACGCAACCCGGTGGATCACTCCCATTCGCCGCGCCTCATCCGCATCAAACCACCGGCTCGTCAACAGAAGGTCCAGCGCTAGCGCTCTCCCAATGACGCGCGGCAATGACTGGCTCCCCGTCGCGAACGGGATCATCCCCAACGCCACCTCCGGCAAACGGAATCGCGTGTTGTCCGCCGCGATCCGAAAATCGCAACACAACGCCATCTCCAGCCCTGAGCCGATGGAGAACCCGTGCATCGCCGCCACCGTCGGCACGGGCAGGGAACGCAGCAGAGACCAGACGTCGCGCAGGTAACGTGCCTCCCGCGCAATGACGCGCGACGGCGCAGTCCCGAATTCCGTCAGATCCGCGCCGGAGCAGAATGCTCTTTCCCCAGCCCCCGTGATGAGCACCGCATCCAAATCCGGGTTGGCGTGAAGCTTGGTGAGGATATCGAAAAGGTCATCCCGCATCTGCACATTGAACGCATTCAGTTGCTCAGGCCGATTCAGCGTGATCCGCGCAAGGCCGGAGTCGTCCACCTTGCACAGCGCGGCTGCCTCTCCCCCATGTGCCATGCCGGCGCCCCTACCGCAGGAACGGAATCGCGAGGATATACCCCGGCGTGTCCCCTCGGCTGGCACGCACCGCCGCCACAATCGTCCAGATCAACCAAACAACGCCAAGTACGAACATGAGCAACAAGGCCACGATCAGGAGAATGAGCGTTTGCCAGAATCCATCGACGATTTCCTGTTCGATGTCGGCAATAGTCCCGATGACGAAGAACGGAATCATCGCGAAGAACAGGATGATGAAATAGACGAGGAAACTGATATTGAAATTAAGCGCCCTCTTTCCATGGAAGTTCACCATGTCCGACCTTCCACGAAAGATGAGCCAGACAATCAGTGGCCCCAGGATGCCGCCCAGCCCGGACGTCAAGAGTGAACTCAACGCTGAGAGGTGAACCAGCATCGACCAGTTGCGTTCCTCCGGATTCCAAACGTCACCGTAGACCGGCCCCGGTGGCCGCTCAGGCGCAGGTGATGCGTTCTCCATCGGCGTGTCCCCTTACCTCATGAAACCGATGGATAGGATGTACCCCGGAGGGTCCCCTCGACTTGCCCGCACCGCTGCCACAATCGTCCAAACGATAGAGACGATGCTGAGTCCAATCAGGAAAGGAATGCCTATAAGAACGAAGGAGAACATGACGGCTAAGACAATCCAAATAGTCATGCTGATCTGGAAGTTCAGCGCTCGCTTGCCGTGGTAATCGACCATGTCCGACCGCGCTCGGAAAATGAGCCAGACGATTAACGGAGCGGCGATGTTCGCAAATGGGAAGAGCAGGCCGGCAAACGCGCTCAGATGCGCCAGCATCGACCAGTTGCGTTCCTCGGGGCTGCTCACTGGCCCGTAGTATGCCGTGCCTCCCATGTCAGAGGTGCCCTGTCTCATCGTCGGATCGGCCGCTGAGCCCGGCACGTAATTCGTGTGTTGGCTTTCCTCCGCCTGGGACTGTTCCTCCCCAGGCTCATCCTCCGGCCTATCCTGCTGCGCCTGTGTCATCACACACCTCAATCCTGCTCAACCAACACCGCCATTGTGGCGATAGCAAGCAAGAGCGTCAAAGGACGACTGAATGAGTCGGGAGACTTGGTTGATAGGTTTTAGTCAGGCCGTCGGCGCGGTAACCCGCAGAGGAACGTAGGCAATCATCTCCCCCGGCTCAAGCTCCAATGTTGCCGGATCGCTCGGCGGAGGAACAACACCACCGTCAGCCTCAATCAATTCGACGAAGATCTTCAATACTTCCTCTGCGTTTGTTAGCGCCTCGTCGACGGTATCACCCATCGCGCCGCAAACACCGGGAATATCTGGGATAATGACGCCGTACCCTCCGAGTTCGCCGTCGATAATTGCAGGATACTTGAGACCTGTTGCTACAGCCATTCTGTCCATCCGTTTAAACGAATTATCCGTCGGGCAAGGCCAGGAGTGAGGTTTCTATGCCTGGGAATCGGCACCAATGCACCAGTTCGTTCATTCTTGTAGATATCATGATTCCCACCGTGCCTGACCAGTACCCAGCCCTCTCGCAGCAGCCTGCGAACAATCCTCTCTCGATTCGTCTCCATGCGATCTCAAACACAATAGTACTCCAGCGGTGCCGGCGTGTATCTGGTTCCTATTCCCCCCTGAACTCCGGGTCCCGCCGCTCAAGAAACGACCGTATCCCCTCCTCGCGGTCCTTCGTCGTCTGGAGAATCATCGTGAGGTCGGTCTCCAGCAGGATGCCTTGGTCAAGTGTCATCTCTGAGCCGCTCAGGATAACCTCCTTCGCATACCGCGCCGCGATCGGCCCGCCGGCAAGGACGTGAGCCGCTATCTCCTGCGCAGCGCTCAAAACGTCACTGGACCCTACAACTCGATTCACCAGCCCCATGTCCAGCGCCTCTCCGGCTCCAATCGTTCGGCCGGTCAACAGAAGATCCGTCGCATGGGCGGGCCCGACGACACGGGGCAACCTTTGAGTGCCCCCGTCCCACGGAATCAGTCCCTGTAGCGCTTGCCCCATTCGAAACTGGGCCGTCTCCGCCGCCACGCGGATATCCGCCGCCAGCGCCAGCTCAAGCCCCTGGTCGTAAGCGTCTCCATTAATGGCGGCGATAACGGGAAACGGCAGAGAGGCAATGGCGCTCGCGCATCGATAGCCGTCGAATACCGTTTGAGCCGCGCTACCTGACGAGGCCTCCGCAGATTCAGAAAGGAAAGACTGGTCTGTCCCCCGCGAGAATGCGCCCGCCTCCTCACCGTCTCCGGTGATGATTAGTACGTCGAACGGGCTGTCCTCGCGCAGCGTCGTGCAAAGCTCCTTCAAAGAGAGCGCCATCGCGCGGTCGATGAAATTGTCAGGCGGGCGACTGAGAAATGCGGTGAGTAGGCGGCCCTCAGGCCGAAGTGTTATCGGATCGTTGGTGCTCATGCGTAATGCACGGCTGTCCACGCCGCGTAACACGATTGTAACCCTCGTGTAACTGGAGTGTCACAGAACGCCCACAACATTGATGGTGATACGCGGGCAAAGCCGCGTCGTTCTGGGTTCTGGAAGGAGGACAGGATGGGCGAGTTCAATAGTGGCGATACCGCCTGGATGTTGATGTCAACGGCAATGGTGCTGTTCATGACACCGGGCCTCGCTTTCTTCTACGGCGGACTGGTGCGTGGACGAAACGCCATCAGCACGATTTCCCTTAGCTTCGTGTCGATGGCCGTCGCCAGCCTCGTCTGGGTGCTCTGGGGATACAGTCTGGCATTCGGCGATGGCGGCGACCTCAACGCGTTCGTAGGCGATCTCTCCTACATCGGCCTCTCCGGCATCGGAATCAATGATGGCGGAAACATACCTGATCTCCTCTTCGTCGCATTTCAGATGATGTTTGCCATCATCACACCCGCCCTTATCACGGGCGCAATCGTAGAGAGGTTCAAGTTCACCACGTACATCATCTTCCTTGTCCTCTGGTTGACACTCGTCTACGCTCCCATCTGCCACTGGGTCTGGGCCGAGGGCGGCTGGCTCTTTGACATGGGTGCGCTCGACTTCGCGGGCGGCACTGTTGTTCACATCAACGCGGGTGTTGCGGCCCTCGTCGCCGCCGTCCTTGTGGGTCGCAGGCGCAGGCCGGCTCTTGAGCCCCACAACGTCCCATACGTTGTGCTGGGCGCGGGCATCCTCTGGTTCGGCTGGTTCGGCTTCAACGCCGGTTCCGGCTTGGCCGCCAACGGACAGGGCGCGAACGCGCTGCTCGTCACCAACACGGCTGCGGCCGCCGCGGCCCTCACCTGGGGCATCATGTCCTACGTCCAAACCAAACGCGTGAGCACCGTCGGCATCGCCACGGGCGCGGTGGCAGGTTTGGTTGCCATCACTCCGGCGGCGGGGTTCGTCAATGTCATGGGCGCGCTTGTGCTTGGCATCGGCGCTGGAATCATCCCGTACTTCTTCGTCCTGTACAGGCCGCGGATGGGCTTTGATGACGCCCTTGACGTCTTTGGCGTGCACGGCGTCGCGGGAATCTGGGGCGCGCTTGGCACCGGAGTCTTCGCCGTTGAGGCCATCGGCGGCACCGCGGGACTGCTTGAGGGCAACCCGGAGCAGATGGGCGCGCAGATAGCCGGTGTTGCTGCCACACTGATCTACTCCGGCGTCGCCACATTCATCATCCTCAAGGTGCTGGATCTGATCCCCGGACTCGGACTCAGGGAGCCGGAGTCTGCCGAGGATGAGGGCCTTGACCTCGCCGCGCATGGTGAGCGCGCATACGTTGCGGACGGCGCGGACTAGACCTGCGCAGAGGAAAGACTACAATCGGGAGCAGCGCTAGAGCGGGGAGCGATCCCGCGTCCCGGCGGTCCGAATCCGTCGGGACGCCTAGGAGGGAATAGGAGACGACGATGCTGAGTATAGAGGCGATTATCAGGCCTGAAACAATCGAGGACGTGGTGGGTGAACTGGAAGCCGTTGGCTGCCGCAAGTTCTACTACGCAAACGTCACTGGCACGGGTCGGCAGGGTGGAGTTGAAGTGTTCGTCGGTCGCGCGGGGCAGATGACCCGTCGCCATGAACGGCCGAGAACCATTGTCCGGGCTGTTATTGAAGACGGCATGAAGGATGACGTGATCAATGCCATCATTCGCGGCGCCCGCAGCCCCGGCGACGGCGAGGTGGGCGATGGCAAGATTTTTGTCACACGCGTGGAGGATGTCATCCGCGTCCGAACCGGCGAAACCGGCGAGGATGCCATCTGACGGGGAGAAAGGCGAGTGGGGGACGCAAAAAACGCGGGGAGGGGGGGCCGGGGCGGCGCGATAAGATTAAGAGAACAAAACGCAGAGAAGAAAAGAAATAAAA
>VXMO01000022.1 GCA_009841045.1 Dehalococcoidia bacterium | reverse complement strand
CCCGTTACTGCGGGCCTCTCGCTCCTTTTCTTAATCTCACCGCTTTGGGGGTCCCACTTTAGCGCCCCCCCCCCACGTTCTAGTTATGGCGGACACTACGCAATGGTCAACAATTTCCAGAGGGAAGGATCGGTTTCGAATGCTCATGTAGGGCGTGAATTTGAGCTAGAGGCGCAGAATTACTTCAAGCATAAAAGAAGTGTTGAACTGCGAAGACCATACCGCGTGCCAGTAGGTCTTTCCGCTACAGACAGGAAAGACAGAGAGTTTGATTTAGGGTCTAGCGAACCGCCGATTCTGGTCGAATGTAAGTCCCACACTTGGACAAAAAGTGGTAACGTGCCCAGCGCGAAAATAACCGTCTGGAACGAAGCCATGTTCTTTTTTTCTTTGGCCCCTGAGAAATACTCCAAGGTTCTGTTCGTACTGCGTCACTTCAATGACAAGCGAGGTGAGACCTTGGCAGAGTATTATGTCCGCAATCACGGACATCTGATACCCGATGGCGTCGAAGTTCTAGAGTATGACGGTGAGGAAGTGAACCAGGTGTGGCCACGGCAATGACTGATTCAACAAGTAGCGGACACCCTGGGCCCCTTGCGGGGCTGCGGGTTTTGGATTTGACGTCCTATACGGCGCAGCATTGCGCTCGGGCTCTGGGGGATATGGGCGCGGATGTCATCAAGGTCGAGGCGCCGGATGGCGACCCCGCCCGGATGCTGCCCCCATTCGCGGGAAACATCGAGCATCCGGAGCGCAGCCTGCGCTTCATCCATGCCAACCGCTCCAAGCGCGGCGTCACGTTGGATATCAACGATGAGTCGGATCGCGAGTCGATTGCCAAGCTGGCTGCGAGAGCGGATATTCTCGTTGAGGATTTTAAGCCGGGCTATATGGCGTCTGTCAGACTGGGATACGAAGACCTGAAAGCGGCAAACCCGAACCTGGTGTATGTGTCCATCACGCCGTTCGGGCAGACCGGCCCGCACGCGACGTTTGAGGGCGGCGATCTCATCGCGCAGGCAAGCGCGGGAATGATGTTCGCGAACGGCGACGACACTCGCCCGCCGGTGATGGCCCCATTCGAGATGGTCACCCAGTTAGCGTGCATTCATGCGGCGTACGGCGCGGTGCTGGCGATACGCGCACGGCGTGTTATCGGGCACGGCCAACACGTAGATGTCTCACAGCAAGAGGCGAGCCTCTGGGCGCAGCACAGCTATATCTCACGGTATTCGTACATTAATCAGATCACCCGCCGCGAAGGGCACCATTCGGCGTTCGGCGCAGTTAACACGTTCCGCACCCGCGACGATGGGTACGTGAACCTGTCCATCTACATGCGGCACCACTTTGGACGCATGGCCACCGAACTCATGGGCAATCATCCTGTCCTTTCCGATGAGATGTGGTGGGAGCGCGAGGTGCGTCAGGAGAATCGCGAAGTCATTGATCAGTTCGTGCAGGAGTATATGGAGACCGTGGACCGCGATGATGTTGCGAAGCGCGGGCAAGCCATTGGAATGCCGATTGTGCCAGTGCTGACGCCGGGCGAGTTTGCCGACAGCGCCCATGCTCGCGAGCGCGAGTTCTTCATCGAGATGGAGCATCCCGTCATCGGCCCGTACAAAACGGCCGGCCCGCCGCTCAAGTTCAGCAAGACGCCGTGGCAGCCGAGCCGAACAGCGCCTCTACTGGGTGAGCATACGGATGAGGTGCTGGCCGAATTGGAGAGGGAGCCCGTGCCCGCGGGGGCGGCATCCAACGGCGTGGTCGCTTCTGGCAGTGTCAAGCCGCTGGACGGCATCCGGGTGGTGGACTTCACACGGGCGTTTGCAGGGCCGTTGGCGACGATGTTCCTCGGCTTCTTCGGCGCGGAGGTTATCAAGATTGAGTCGGAGGACCTGGATGACAACCGCGCTCCGGGCCAGACGACGTTCCAGGACCTGAACCGGGCCAAGATCAGCGCGACAATCGACATGCGAACTCCGGAAGGCCAGCAGTTGATCCGGGAGTTGGCCGCGAAGAGTGACGCAGTCATTGAGAATTTCCGGCCCACCGTGATGGATCGCCAGAACGTGGGCTATCAGGAACTGATCAAGGTCAAGCCGGATATCATCATGCTGGCGATGCCCGGCATGGGGAACTCCGGCCCACTGAGTACCTACTTCTGCTATGGCCAGCAGATCATGGGCGTGTCCGGCATCACGAACCTGTGGGGTCACCCCGACGCTCCCATGGATACACGGATCAAGATGCCGTTCCCGGACTATATCGCCGGCATCTTTGGGGCGCTGTCCGTCGCTGCCGCGCTGGAGTATCGCGACCGCACCGGCGAGGGGCAGTACATCGAGCTTGCACAGGTGGAGGGCGGGGGGCACCTGCTCACCGTTGCCTATATGGACTACATGATTAACGGCCATAACCCGCCGCCCGCGGGCAATCGCAGCGAATTCTACGGGCCGCACGACGTTTATCCGTGCATCGGGTTCGATGAGTGGTGCGCGATTGAGGTTCACACTGAAGAGCAATGGCAGGCGCTCGTTGAGGCGATGGGTAGCCCGGGGTGGGCCAATGATGCCAGGTTCGCCACGATGCAGGCACGCATCGCCAATAAAGAAGAACTCGACACGAATATCAGCGAATGGACGAAACAGTACACGCCGCGTGTCGTGATGCGAATCCTGCAACAGGCGGGAGTTCCCGCGACATACGTCGCCAACGGCGAGACGCTGTATGTTGATCCGCACTTGCGGAGTCGCCCGGCGGCCATCGTTCCAGCGATTCACGCAGATGCGGGCTTGATGGAGCATCAGGGCATCGACGTCAATCTGCCGGATACCCCGGGAAACGCAGGACAGCCCTGCCCGACAAAAGGCCAACAGAACGACTACGTCTTCAACGAGGTTCTGGCCCTGTCCGCGGAACGGCGCGCTGAGTTAGAGGAGAGCGGCGTACTGCGGTAGGGGTGGCCCTTCGACTACGCTCAGTGTGACGGGGATCGTTGGCTCACCGCCTGCGCGAGAATGATCCGCGGAGGATTACCGCGGCCAGCGTTGCGGCGACGGCCCATGCCGTGGCGATCCAGAAGAGTTGGCGTGCGTGCTCGATGTCCTCTTTCTCAATCGCGCGCCCCTCGAGGTTCGTAGCAGCTTCCCAGCCGGTAATGTCAGGCTCCGGGTCAATATAGACGCCCAAAGCGCCCGCCATCGCCGACTCAGTCCAGCCGCCTTCGAGCACGTTGCCACGCGCGCTAGCCTCTGAGCGGCTTGTCTCCCACGCCTCCTGGCCGCGCTGTGATGTCAACTGCGCGCCGGCGGAAAGAAATAGCCCCGACGCCACAGACGGCGCGATGGATGCCGCGCTATCGATGCGCCTGGCCGCCACGGCTAGCGGGTCCTCACCGTGTCTGCTCCATCGAGCGGCGAGTGTCTTGACCACCCGATATGCCACGGCTCCGGGGATGCCGAAGATCGCGAAGTACAGGAGAGGGCCCACGACACCGTCGCGGAAATCGTTGCTCAGCCTTCGCAGCGCGTGAGAACGTTGCTTTTGCAGGGCCTCCGGCGAGACTTCCTGCGCGGTCCCCGTCACGGACTCGCCCATGCCCGCCTCGCGCATCAACCTGGTGACATCGTCTGAAACGGCCTCTTGCCCAGTTTCCTGACCGTCCTGTTCTTCAAGCTCGCGTAGGGCATTCAGTCCACCCCGGATAGAGATTGCGCCCTTGAGCAGTGTCGTGGCAGCCTCACGATAGACAGCGCGGTGGATGAGGCCGGCTACGCCGAGAATCCACTTGGAGCCAAGCCACGCGGCGTAGGGCAGGGCGAATGCCGCTCCCATGGCGTACACGGTTCGGGCAACATATGAGTTCTGGGGCGCGCGCGCCTCCAACGCGTCCGCAGCGCGCGCGGCGACGCTGACGGGATCGGCTTCCTCAGGAATATCGCCCAGCAGAACGTCCCAACCGACTGCCCAGAGAAGTGTGCCCGGTTCTTGTCCACGCGGCATTGGCATCCTCCACTTCGCGGCTCGTTACGTTGCCGCGTCAGGTTGCCTCCATTGTGCCATCAAAAGGGTGTGTTATCGACTGTAGCGCCTGCGCGCGATCATGTAGCGGAGGATGATGATGGCGAGAACGGCCATCGCGATGACGATGAAAAGCAGGATGGCGCGAGGCCCGAGAATGCGCACGGCGATGAAGGCGAATGCCAGCCCGATGGCCAAGCGCATGAGGAATAGCAGCGCGGCGGCTTTCATAAATTCACGGGCCGCAGGCCGAAAGCTGTCGCCATTACCGCCGCCAAAGCTGCGGAACATTCCGGCCATGCTGTTAAGAGGGCCGCCGTTTCGCGCTCTTGGCGGACGCGGCATGACGGGCTTTTCGCCCTGCTCACGCAGGATTTCCTCGATCTCGTCGCGGAGGCCATCACCATGATGTTCCGCCTCACTGTCCTGATTGTCCCGGGGTGTGCTCATTGTGCTTCCCCTTACCCAAGCCCTCTCCTTGGGGAGGGCATTTCCGCCATGCCCTCACTTTACCCCTTTCTCAAAGAAAGCGGGAATCCTAGCCGTTGCCCGGTGCTGCCCAGCCCTCGCTGACCATCAGGGCCGGCAACTCATTCACACTGTCCAGGAAGTAGTCCGGCGCCGGTTCATCGTCCATCGGGAAAGGGTACGACTTTCGGATACGGATGGCGACAATGCCCATGTTACGCGCGCCGACAACGTCCGCTTCTGTGCGGTCGCCGATATAGATACACTCCGCTGCCTCAACGTCCAGCCCATCCAGACAGTGCTGAAAGATCTTCGGGTCCGGTTTGTGCGCGCCCACCTCTCCGCCAATGGCGATGCAGCCAAAACGATTCTCTAACCCCAGCACGTCAATCTTGCCTCGTTGCAGGTCGGTCGGCCCGTTTGTGATCAATCCGAGCTTGAACCGGGCTTCAAGCCATGCCAGTGTTTCGTCCACGCCGTCATACAGGGTCAGATTGTCCATCAAGACCTTGTTGTAGACGTTGCGCATGAATTGGGTCGTCTTGTCGTCCAGACCAAGCCGTTCCGCCAAGCGTGACATCCGATTCAGGAATCGACCCGGCACGCCGACCGAGTCCCAGTTCAACGCCTCATTCATGACCTCCGAGAGCAGTGTCGGGTCGACGGAATCCGCCATTGCCTTATGGACTGCCTTCAGACGGATGGGGGTCAGGCCCTCTGAATCACAGAGAGTGTCGTCCAGGTCCAGAAGGACAGCTCTGATAGGCGCCATCTACCCGGTCTCCACGCGGGCGGGTCTCATAAGAACAATTGCACGCCAGTCTCCGCTTTCGTCGGATACGGCGTCGATGAGCCTCAGGCCGGCCTCCATCAGCGCGTATGCTGCCAAGTCGAACTTCTCAGCGATGATACCCGAGCCAATGAGTATGCCCCCGGGGCGTGTCGCGACAGCAAGCGGCGCGGCCAGTTCTTCCAATACCTCGGCCGTCAGGTTGGCGGCGACAATGTCCCAGCCACCTTTGCCTCTGACAGACTTTGGCCAATCCTCTTGCTCAACAGAAAAAGGGTCTTGGCCGGCGCGAGGCAGGGTTCCTTCACGGATATCGATAATGTCTGAGAGGTTGTTGTGATTGACGTTCTCCTGCGCCGCTCTGACGGCGACGGGGTCAATATCGATGCCCCGCACGTGGCTTGCGCCAAGCCGGGCGGCAATGATTGAGAGGATGCCGGAGCCGCAGCCGACATCAAGCACTGCTTGTCCCGGATGTACTCGCTTTTCGAGTTCGCGAGCGCAAAGCTGCGTGGTGGGATGCAAGCCGGTGCCAAATGCCATGCCGGGATCGAGGCGAATCACAATGTCATCCGGCTCGGGGTTGTAGTCGCGCCACGTCGGAACGACGACGGATCGATGGCCGACACGGTGCGGGTGAAAGTGTTCACGCCATGCGGATTCCCAGTCCTCGTCGGCTATTGTCCGTTCATGCAACTCGCCGACGGACGTGATCATGTCCAGGTAGGACAGCCCGTCCCGCAGCCCTTGCCGGGCTGCCACAATCGCGCCATCCTCGCCGTTTTCCGGAAGCGGTGCATAGGCTGCCACGCGAACGCGGCGGCTCTGCGTAAGGGACTGCGGGCCGGTACGCAATTCGCCCGGTTCAGCCATTTCCTGTATGGCAACACCGCCCGCGTGGCTGAATTGGCTAAAGAGATCCGTAACGGCCTCGGCTGTCTCACCGGTGACGATGACGCTGAACTCTATCCATTTCATGGAGTCGGCGTGGCGTCCGGGTCCGGCGCCGGCGTTGGCGTGCTGACGAAGATATCCTGCTCTGTGATGAGGCGGGCCATGTGCTCGCCCCATGAGCGATCCAGGAGATACACACGGTCGATACCGTCAATGCGCGCATAGTTCGTGATGCGATCAGGCGTCAGATCACCGACGTAGACGGTGTAAGCCTGACCATCTTCCAGGTAAAAGCGCAGGGTGATTTGCGGATCATCGAGGCCGTACAACTGAAGATCTTCCTCGTCAGGATTCTCAACGATGAGGCGGGGGGAGCGCGCGCCGCCCGCAAGGAAGGGCGTTCCCGCAAACTCTTCGCTAACCGGCGGGCCGTCCAAATCTCCGTAGTGCCAGACCCGCTCGCTGTCCCGGATGAACGTGGCGGCCGTGCCGAAATACGTTACATCCAGGCGGTTGATTATCAAGTCGTCGACCAGATAGAACCAATCCTGTGAGGTGGGACTATCATCCTGCTCCGGTTCGGTAAGCGGTGGTCCGAACCACAGGTAGCCGCCCATGAGGACTGCAACCACCACGAGGACGAGTGTGATTCGGAAGTTCATGGAACGCGCCGTTCCCTGTCGGCACTATCTTGGAGGGCGTGACTCAGCGTCGCCGCCACCACGTCCACCCCGCGACCAGGATCATGAAGGCCGGAAAGACGCCGACGGATGAGTAGAGAATCCAGTTCGCCTGCCGCTGCGTGAGAGTGAGAATGCGCGGCACGTTCAGCCGTGCCCGTACGCCGATAAGCCCTTCTTGTTCCGCGAGCCAGTTGACGGAGTTCATCATCAGGTCCAGGTTGCCCACAGAGTTGATGAACTGGTTTGTGGCGAACGCAGAGTTGCCGATGGCGACGATGCGTCCCGCAGTGTCCTCCGGGAAGCGCGGGTCGGCCGGGAATTCGACCGCGGAGGCAATCGAGAGTGGCCCGCGAGTGTCCTGATCCGCGTCGAATCGCGGTTCAAACAGGCTGCTCTCGTCACGCTCAAGCCAACTGCGGTCCGTCGTGAATGCCAAGGGATAGACGGTCAAAGCAGAGCCTTGCATGACCTCCGGCGGTAGCGGCGCGACACGCGTAACCAAGGGGAAGAACGTTACAAGGGAGCGGTCAATCATTGGGGCGGTTATGGGGTGATCGGGCAGGTATGCATCAGCACGGATTGTGGGGGTAGTGATGTCAGGCTGCGCGTAACTAGCCGGGTCGACTATCGTTCCGCCACCGGCGGCAATGCCTGCAAGGAAAAGCAGTTCCAGCCACGAATCCGGCGTATCTTCAGACAAGAGGAATAGAACGTTGCCGCCGCGTGCCAGGTAGTTCCCGAGCAGGTCACGGTCGACTCGCCCCTCTTCCTCGACAAGATCGCGATCAGGACCCGCGACTATGACCACAGAGCACTCATCCGGCACCTGTCCGGCGGACGCAAAGCCAAAGTCCCGCACGACGTATAGTTCGCGTTCCATCGCCTCCTTGGCACGGCTCATCCCGATGTCGGTCGTGCTCAGGATGCTGTGCTCGCCGTGTCCCGTCAGGAAGCAGACGGTTCGGAGCTGTGTGCCCGTGGCGAGGAGGAGGTTCGACGTGAATTCCTGCTCAGATATCTGGCGTGTCTGCGTCACACGGTCGCGCGAGGCAAAGACGACCACACCGTTCTGGTCGATATTGAACCTGCTAGCCTTGGCAGGATCCGTTTCCGGATCGACAATTTCATATGTGAAGTTGCCGCTCAGCAGGTCGTATTCACGGAGCAATTGTTCAGTTGCGGCAGCAGCCTCATCGTCGGGCGTGAAGAAACCGTAAGCTTCCACCGGCTGGTCAAGATTTCTAAGCACCTCTTGGGTCTGCGTCGCAAGCGTGAACCCCTGGTTGGCCGTCAGGTCGACACGGGCGTTCGCAGCGGCGCTGACGATGTTGACCAGCGCAAGAATCACCGTGAAAGCAACAATCATCACCAATGTGTTGACGCCGTAACGTCCTTGCCGAGTCGACATGATGCGAACGACCTGCTCGCGGCTCAGATATGCTCCGACGAGCAGCGAAATCGCGCCAACACCCACAAGGACAAGCGCCCACACTCTGAGTTCCGCAACGATGGCGTACAGGAGCGCGCCGCTGATGACGGCAACCGCGCCGACGACGAGCAGCGCTATGCCGATGTCTTCGGATACTCGCTCCCCTCGCAGCGATAGACGCTCACGCATTGACGGGTTACCGCCAGCGGCGGGTCTCAACGGCCCGCACAGTCAGGAAGAGGAAGAACACAATCAGAGAGAGGAAATAGATGATATCCCTCGTGTCGAACACGCCGAACGCCATGTCCCGGACATGCTCGTTCATTGCGAGGAACGTCACGACATCCGTCCATGCGTGATCCGGATCGCCCAACGCTGCCGTCGCGTTGAATAACCAGAGGACAAGCAGGATGGCAAGCGAGAAGATTGCGGCGACGATCTGATTAGCCGTGAGCGCAGAGCCCAACATCCCTACGGCGACAGCCACGGCGCCCACGAGGAACAGGACAAAATACCCCGTGATGAGAGGAATGACGTCCGGGCTGCCGAAGAAGAAGAGCAGGAGCGGGAAATAGAGAGTGAGAGCGTACATTCCCGTAAGGATTGTCAGCGCTGCGAGGTATTTCCCGAAAACGATCTCAATGTCTCTGACGGGAGCGGTCAACAGAAGCTCCATCGTGCCTAGCTTCTGCTCCTCTGCGAGCAGCCGCATGGTGAGCGCCGGCGCGATCAGTATTGTCAGGAAGAATGCACCAATTGGACCGATAGGGCCGAAGAGGAAGCCTCGGATTGTCGCCTCCGGGTAGCGCCCGGTGACGCTCAGGGCAAACGAGAGGCCGGTGAGGCCTAAGAAGATCGCGGCAATGACCCAGGCGTTGGGAGAGTTCGCATAGGAGCGCAGTTCACGCAGCCAGATAGTGCGGATTGTTCGCACGTTCACGCGGCCGTCTCCTCGTCCTCTGTGGTCAGCCGAAGAAAAATCTCCTCAAGTGAAAGCCCCATAGCGCGGAGCTCTACGAGGCCCCATCCATGATCCGCCACGGCGCGGGCAAGTTCGACGCGTATATCGCGGCTCGGCGCGCATTCCACGACGAATTGTTGACGCCCACCCGCATCGGAAAGCGTTACTTCTGACACTCCGTCCACCGTGGCGAGCGTCTTCTGAATCTGCTCACGCGGGCCGCGCACGTCCATCACGACGCGGGAGACACCCCCCAAGCGGGCAGATAGCCGCTCCGCCGTGTCCATGACCACGATTCGTCCTTCGTGGATGATCAGCACGCGGTCACAGACCATGCTGACCTCCGGCAGGATGTGGGTGGAAAGGATAACCGTGTGGTCGCCGCCGAGACCGCGGATGATCTGGCGTGTCTCAACAACCTGCCGCGGATCGATGCCAATAGTCGGCTCGTCAAGCACGAGCACGGGTGGCTCATGCAAGATGGCCTGCGCGATTCCTACACGCTGTCGATACCCCTTCGAGAGCTTGCTGACCAGGGAGTCCGTGTACTCCTCAAGGCGGCAGAGTCCGAAGACATCTTCCACGCGAGCGCGGACGCGAGACTTGGTCATGCCGCGCAGCTCTCCCATGTAGTGCAGGTACTCTCGCACTGTCATGTCCGTATAGAGCGGAACGGTTTCAGGCAGGTAGCCGATGGATGCGCGTGCGTCCAGCGGTTCCTCCTGCACGTCATGCCCGGCTACAACTGCTGTGCCGGCGGTGGGCGGCGTGAATCCCGTGATGATGCGCATGGTGGTCGTTTTCCCCGCGCCGTTCGGGCCGAGAAACCCGATAACCTCGCCCGGTTCGGCAGCAAAGGAAACGTCCTCAATTGCCGGAAAATCGCCGTAGAACTTTGTAAGGCCACGCGCCTCAATCATGCACCGCGCCCCCGTAGGTCGGAGAAGTATGAGTATTTAGTGTAACGCACGGAGGCGAATTGGGGTTAGGGCAGGCCGGGCGGCTGCTAGCTCTTGGCCGCGTCTGCAGCTTGCGCTGTCTCCACCTCATGGACGATGCGGCGCGTGTGATTGATGACATCCGGCGAGACGCTCACGGAGGTTATGCCCCACTCAACCAGCTTGGCTGTCAAATCCGGGAAGAAGCTGGGCGCCTGCCCGCAGATGCCGCACGTGATGCCAAGCCGCGCAGCAGTCGTGACTATGGTCTCCAACGCGCGCATGACAGCCTCGTTCCGCTCATCGAAATCGTCGGCAAGGATGGCGCTGTCACGATCCACCCCGAGAACGAGCTGCGTCAGGTCGTTGGAACCGATGGACACGCCATCAATGCCGACCTTGATGAACTCCTCCAGCAGGATTACGTTTGAAGGAACCTCGGCCATCATCCACAGTTTGAAGCCGTTGTCGCCGCGCCGCAGCCCGTACTGCTCCAGCAGCGACTTGGTATGAACAAGCTCATCCACCGTGCGGACGAACGGGATCATGACGTGCAGGTTGGGGTGCTTGGCCCGCACCCGCCGCACTGCCTCGATCTCAAGCGCGAAGATGTCGGGCTCCTTGACGTAGCGCCCCGCGCCCCGGTACCCGATCATCGGGTTCTCTTCTTCCGGCTCGTAGCGGTCACCGCCCCGCAGATTCCGGTACTCATTCGTCTTGAAGTCGGTCGTGCGGTAGATGACGGGACGAGGATCAAAGGCGGCGGCGAATTTCATCAGGCCGTCAACCACCTTTTGCGTGTACTCCTCGCCGCGTCCCTCTTCGATCATCAGGCGGGGGTGCTCACCGATGCGCGCCACGATGAACTCGGCTCGGAGCAGGCCAACGCCGTCCACGTTGCGCGCGGCGATGACATCGGCCAGATCCGGCTCCGCCAGGTTGACGTAGACGTTGGTCTTCGTTCGGAGATTCTCCGCGGCGTCGTCTTCGTTGACATCTTGGCCTGCGCCCGGGACCGCGCCCTCATAGACACGACCGGTGGATCCATCGACGGTCACGATCTGACCGTTTGACAGAGTGGTTGTCGCTGCCCCTGTTCCAACGGCACACGGGATGCTCAGTTCCCGGGAGATAATGGCTGCGTGAGCGGTGCGGCCGCCGTGATCAGTGATGATGGCGGTGGCACGTTTCATGGCGGGAACATAGTCCGGCGTGGTCATCTCCGTGACCAGAACATCACCCTCCTTGACCCGCTCAAGCTGATCAAGAGACGTCTCATCGATCTTTGGTAAGACGACGACAGTTCCGGTGGCGCTGCCGGGGCTTGCCGGCGTGCCCTGCAAGAGCAGGGGATACGCGGACTCATCCACCTCCAGCCCTTCGGATTCGCCGATGCTTCCCAGAGTGGTAATAGGGCGTGTCTGCGTAATGTAGAAGGCGTTGCCCTCCATGGCCCACTCGATGTCCTGGGGATGGTTGTATGCCTCCTCAAGGTTCAGTCCGAACTGCGCAACCTCTGCAATCTGACTGTCCGTGAGCTTGTATGTGCGTGACATCTCGGCAGGGACATCCACCTCGTGGTTCAGGTCGTCCGCGCCCACGGCGTCCGGATTGCGCGTGAGCATCCTGCTCTGCGGCACCAGTCGCTTCTCCAGGATCTCCATGCCGTCCTTCTGGATCAAATAAGAATCCGGCGTCACTGCGCCGGATACAACAGACTCGCCGAGGCCGTAAACGGCCTCAATAAGAATCTTCGAGCGGTCGCTGCGATTCGGCTCCGCCGTGAACATGACGCCCGAAATCTCGGACTGCACCATGCGCTGCACGGGCACGGCGATGCCGACGCCAAGCTGATTGAAATTCTGCTCCGCGCGATAGAAGATGGCGCGCGCCTCAAACAGGCTCGCCCAGCAGCCCTTGACGGTTTCCAGAACCTGTTCGATGCCCTCCACATTCAGATACGTGCGCTGTTGGCCCGCAAACGAGGCGTCCGGCAGATCTTCCGCCGTTGCGGATGAGCGGACGGCAACGGGCCCCTCACCGAGTTCCTTGTAGGCCTCTGTGATTTCAGCGGCGAGATCGGCGGGCATGGGCGCGGAGAGGATCGCCTGCTGAGCCTGTGAGGCGACCTCCACAAGGTTAGAGGAGTGATACACGTCGACACGGCCGAGAATCTCGCTCAGCCTTGCGTCGAGACCGTTGTCTGAGAGGAATTTCTGATAGGAAACGACGCTGACCACGAACCCGGGGGGAACCGGCGCGCCTCTGCGCGTCATTTCGCCGAGATTGGCTCCCTTGCCGCCGGCAAGGGCCAGATCGCCGGAATCGACTTCTGAAAACCAGAGCAGGGATGCCTGCCGCTTCTGTATTTCCGTGAGTTCGCGCTTTGGCATCTGCCGAACGCCAACGACACCGTCTGACATGCCTGTACCCCCCTCAGGACTCTTCCGCGTCCGCCCCACCCGGGGACGCCGAACGGCCCCTCGTACGGGCCGCGCCATGCCGCTGAAAGTATACCATCCGAGAGCCGCGCCGCGTGGGGATGGGAAGGATGGATGGAGGGCAGTCTACGGGCTGCCGTGTTCGTTACTTTGCAGTGAAGTGGCTAGAGTATGGAGTCGAGGGGATTCGAACCCCTGACCCCCTGCTTGCAAAGCAGGTGCTCTCCCGACTGAGCTACGACCCCACGATTGGGTGACGGATGATTATTCTATCCCGCCGTTGCGCCGACGACAGCGAGGGTGATTATCGCCCCGGACACACAGATGGCCTCCATCAGGATGCTTAGTTCAAGCAGCCCGAACCCGCGCCGACGTCTCTCTGTATCCCTAAGGTCTCCGGCCATAACACCACCTTCGGCTGCCCCTGCGCTGTCTATCCATTATGCCGTTTAAGCGGACGTATGTGGCGGACGCCTATACTTCGGATGAGAGTCCTGACGAATCACCCATAACCCCATAGCGGCTTTCAAAAATAGGAGTACCCCGAACGATGGCATCAGAAAAGCAGGTAACTATCTACACGGATGGAGCCTGCGAGGGAAATCCCGGCCCCGGCGGTTATGGCGTAGTTCTCCTCTTCGGTGATGCCCGACGAGAACTGAGCGAAGGCTACCGTCTCACCACCAACAATCGCATGGAACTCCTCGCCGTGATTCGGGCGCTTGAGGCGCTCAAGGAACGGTGCCGCGTGACGCTGCACAGCGATTCCCGTTACGTGATCGACGGCATCGAGAAAGGGTGGGCGGCGCGGTGGCGGGCCAATGGCTGGAAGCGGAACAAGAGGGAAGCAGCTATCAACCCGGATTTGTGGGGGCGGCTGCTGGACCTCTGTGATGCCCACGAGGTCGATTTCAAATGGGTTCGCGGCCATTCCGGCGTCCCCGAGAACGAACGCTGCGATCGCCTCGCGGTCGAGGCTGCGCGAGGCGAGAATCTACAAGCGGATGAGGTCTACGAAGCAGGCGCGAGGTCGGCGCGGCGTCCCATGATGTGATTCAATAGCACGAACCAACAAACATAAACTTATGGACACCCCGAGCCGGAATGCGGAGTTCTAGCTTCACCAGCAAGCCAAAGCCGGATCGCGAACCGAGAAAATTAACCGGCTGAATCCGGGTCGGAAGAGCCAACATCCTCGCGGCCGGATGCGCCGCCGAGGGCCTTTTGGAGCGTGTCCCACGCGAGAACGGCGCACTTGACGCGTGTTGGGTAGCGGGATGTGCCCTGCAGAGACATCAGATCGCCCATCGCCATCTCATCAACGTCTTCGCCAAGAATCATGGCGCGGAAGTTGTGAGCAAGCGCATGGGCGTCCTCTATCGAGCGGCCTCGCATTGCCTCCGTCATCATCGATGCGGACGACTGCGAGATTGAGCAGCCCTGCCCGACAAAGGCGATTTCCTCAATTGCGCCGTTGCGGATGCGGGCAGTCAGGCGAATCTCATCCCCGCACACCGGGTTGAACTGTGTGAGGTCGGCGTCGGGGGCGTCCAGGACACGGTTGTTTCGAGGCAGTCGATAGTGGTCCAGGATCAGATCCCGGTACAAATCATCGAAATATGGGTCAGGTTGACTACCTGCCAAAGAGTTCACCAGCCTTTTTCAGGGCGTCGATGAGTCGGTCAACGTCCTCATTCGTATTGTAAACGTAGAAGCTCGCGCGGGCGGTGGCGGGCACGTTGAGGCGGCGCATCAATGGCTGTGCGCAGTGATGCCCGGCGCGGATCTGCACACCCTCCCAGTCCAGAGTTTGGGCGATGTCATGGGGATGTATGGACTCAATTGCGAATGAAACAACGCCGCCACGATCCTCCGGGTTTGGCGGGCCGTGCAGAGTGACGCCCTCGCCAAGCGACCGCATCTGACGCAGCGCGTAGTCCGTGATCTCGATCTCATGCTGCCGCACCCGGTCCATGCCGAGTTCTGTCAGGTAGTCGATGGCGGCGCCAAACGCGACAACATCGGCGAAGTTCGGCGTGCCGGCCTCGAACTTCCATGGCGGGTCCTTCCACGTGAAGCCGTCCTCACGCACTTCCATAATCATCTCGCCGCCACCCAGGAACGGGGGCATCTCATCCAGCAGCGCCCGCTTGCCGTACAAGACGCCCACGCCCGTCGGGCCAAGCATCTTGTGGGAGGAAAACACATAGAAGTCCGCGTCCATGTCGCGCATATCGACGGCGACGTGCGGCGCGCCCTGCGCGCCGTCCACGATGGCGATCGCGCCGGCGGCATGAGCCTTGTCTACGAGTTCTCTCACGGGATTCACAGTGCCCAACACATTGGAGATATGCGTGAAGGAGACGCCCTTTGTACGTTCCGTGATGAGCGTGTCGATGTCTGTGAGATCGAGGAAGCCCTCATCCGTCACCGGGATGAAACGGAGCACCGCGCCACGCTCGGCGCAGATCATATGCCACGGCACGATGTTGGAATGGTGTTCCATGAGCGTGACCAGCACTTCATCGCCCTCATTGAGATTGGCGCGTCCCCATGCGTAGGCGAGGAGGTTCAGAGATTCCGTCGTGTTGCGTGTGAACACAATCTCGCTTGAGGAAGCAGCATTGATGAACGAGGCCGTCTTCTCGCGGGCTCCCTCGTAGGCGGCGGTCGATTCCTCGGACAGGGTGTAGATGCCGCGGTGGACGTTGGCGTTGGAGGTGCGGTAGAAGTCGGCCAGCGTGTCAATGACCTGCTTCGGCTTCTGCGACGTCGCCGTGCTGTCCAGGTAGACAATCGGGTTGCCGTTGATGACGCGGGACAGGATGGGAAAGTCGCCGCGGATGCTCTCGACGTCTAGCTGCGATGGGTGATCAGGCACGGTGACCGGCCTTGCGCGTGATCGCCGCGCTACTGGGATGCCGGCGCGACCGCGCTGCCCGCGCCGGACCGAATGAGATCATAGCCGTGTTCCTCAAGGTCATGGGCCAACTCCGGACCGCCCGACCTGACGATGGCGCCGTCCAGCATCACGTGGACGGTGTCCGGCTCAATGTAGTTGAAGATGCGCGTGTAGTGCGTGATGAGCAGGACGCCCATCGCCTCGTTCCGCAACTGATTGACGCCGTGTGAGACGGTACGCAGCGCGTCGATGTCCAGGCCCGAATCCGTCTCATCAAGGATGGCGAGCGTGGGATCCAGGACGGCGAGCTGAAGGATCTCACTGCGCTTCTTCTCTCCACCCGAGAACCCGGAATTGACGTAGCGGGTCGCGAATGCGCGGTCTATGCCAAGCGCGTCCATCTTCTCATTCACCATCTGCCGGAACTCGACAAGCGGCATCTCCTCGTCACGATGGGCGTTCACCATCTGGCGCAAGAAGTTAATCAAGGTCACCCCGGGAATCTCCACGGGGTACTGTGACGCCAGGAAAATGCCGTCAAGCGAGCGCTGATCAGGCAGATCGAGAGTGATGTCTTTGCCCTTGTAGAGGATGCGCCCGCCGGTGACGACGTAGCGGGGGTTGCCCATAAGCGTGTTGGCAAGGGTGCTCTTGCCGGAACCGTTCGGCCCCATGACGGTGTTCACCTTGCCGGTCGGAATCTCCAGGTTGACGCCCTTCAGGATCTCCTTGCCGTCCACCTCAACGCGGAGGTCCTCCACGACCATGACGGCATTTCCGTTCTTGCTTGACACTGATTAACGCCCCCTGCGTATGTGGTTGGAACTGGCGATTGTATCGGAAATTCGACGCGCTTGCAGCCGCGTCATCAACGCCTCGTGCGAATAGCTCATTCTCTTGCCGTCATTTTACGGAGTAGTGGCACAGGGTGACAAGCGAAGAGGCGTTTATGAGACCTAGCCTCCTCCGCCACCGGAGAAGCCGGGCTCCGTCATCTTGGCGGCGTCAAGGATTTCCTCCAGGGCCGCCTCGCCGAGCTCCGTTGTGCGAAGGGCCACCTGTCGTACCGTCTCGCCCGTCTCCGATGCCTCATGTGCGATTGCGGCAGCGGCATCGTAGCCGATGACCGGCGCAAGCGCTGTGCAGATCGCCAGTCCCTGCTCAACGGTCTCCGGCCCGCGCTGCGTGGAAACAAGCCCCTCGATGCACTGCTCGCGGAAATTGTCTGCCTCCGCGGCTAGCAGATCGATGGATTGCAGCAGGTTGTAGGCCGCCACGGGCATCATAACGTTCAGCTCAAAGTTGCTGCCCTGCGCATCGGCGATGGTCACCGTGACGTGGTTGCCCATGACCTGTGCCGCTGCCTGCGCCACGGACTCCGCGATGACGGGGTTGATCTTGCCGGGCATGATCGACGAGCCCGGCTGCACTTCCGGCAGCGCAATCTCGCCGAATCCGGCGCGCGGGCCCGAGCCGAGCCAACGCACGTCATTGGCGATTTTCAACATGCTGACTGCGACGGTGTTCAGGACGCCGCTTGCCTCCGTGACAGCGTTGAGTGTGCTCTGCGCCTGGAAATGGTTCTCCGTCTCGCGGATGGGGAGGCCAGTGGAGGATGCAAGACGCGCGCAGACCTTCTCGGAAAACTCAAAGTCACGGCCGATGCCCGTCCCGACGGCGGTTCCGCCAAGGGGGACCTCGCAGAGCTCGTCAACAGCGTGGCGCAGCCGCCGCACCGCCCGCTCCATCTGGCCCGCATGGCCAAGAAACTCCTGGCCGAGACGGATGGGCGTCGCGTCCTGCAGGTGTGTGCGGCCCGTCTTGATGACATCCCAGAAGGCCGCCGATTTGTCCGCAAGCGCCTGTTGCAGCCGCTCCAAGGCGGGCACGAGTTCCATGGCGATGCCGTGGGCAGCGGCCACCTGGATGGCAGTCGGGATGACATCGTTAGAGGACTGGCCACGATTGACGTGGTCGTTGGGATGGACCATCCGGGAGCCGACCTCGCCGCCCAGAATCTGCGTCGCGCGATTGGCGATGACCTCGTTGGCGTTCATATTTGTGGACGTGCCTGAGCCTGTTTGAAAGATATCGAGCACAAAATGGTCATCAAGCTCGCCGTCCATCGCTTCCTGCGCCGCGGCTTTAACGGCTGTCGCCATCTCAGGTGCGACACCGCCGAGTTCTTCGTTGACCTCTGCGGCGGAGCGCTTAATCAGCGCGAGGGCTCGGATGAAGCTGCGAGAGAAGCGCAGGTCGCTGATCGGGAAATTGCGGACGGCACGCTGTGTCTGCGCTCCCCAGAGGGCCTCGTCCGGCACCTCCATCTCACCCATTGAGTCACGTTCGATGCGCATAGAGAAATCAGCCTCCTGTTGTCGCGTGATAAATCGGGCGGCTATCGAAGCGCCCGCCCCGTCATGATACTAGGGAGGCTGACACACTGCCGCCATTGGCCAGGCGGCTATTCCGCAGGTAACAAAAGAGATTCCCTTGACCCGTTAAGCGAAGTGGCCGTCAAGTTCAAAAAACCCTGGTAGCGACGAGCAGATAGCCGCTGTGAGTGCCCTCCGAGGAGATGCCGCGCGCGGCGGGAAGCCTTAGACTCTCCCGGATTGGGCAAGACGGCATAGATCTGCCGCGTTTTCTGCTCCAGATTCACATCGGACTGTAAATCGGACATGGCAAGCAGGAACGGCAGGACTGCCGTCGCAATCATGTCTAGTGCACGTCCACGTCCGATCAGCGCGGACGGCCTGCTGCGCCGCAGCTTCCCGAAGTCACTATGTGTCGCCCAATAGCCGGTCGGAGGGATGACGAGTGAACCGATTAGTAGCCTTGCCGCATCCCGGGGATCCTCAGTGTCACTGACGGCGGCGTACAGATCGCTCAGAAGTCCCGGCCCCTGAAACCACTGCAGCATAAGTTCCACTGCCGCGCCCATCCGTCTGACCGGGTGGTTGTCCGGCCTCACGCGAAACGTCTGCCATGACCCACGCGGCAGAGATTCCAAACCCGGATAACGCGCCCACTCGGTCTCTGAGGATGCGGTGAAACTGTCAAAGGCACTCCACGTCAGTTCGCCAAAGGGAAACCTTCCTTGCGCCTTTCTGTTCCGTTGCGATGGCAATAGCCTCGCTGCCCCAAACAGCAAGCCAGTCAGACGCGCGAGGCGTGCTTCGTCATTGGGTGCGCCGTCCGTCAGGCCCCACAGGGTGTCAATCGGCATGAGCCGCGCCACTTCCTGGAAGGCCGTCATGTTGCGCGTATACCCGAGACCTCGTAGAAGAGCCTCATACAGCGCCTGCTCAGGCCCGACGACGGCGATATCTCCCTCCATGGCCGCCGCTCGTTCCTCGAGCCGCGCATCGCCCAGCGCATCGAGCATCATGGCTGCATCGCGTGCCTCTCCCGCGCCGAGATCCAGCAGCTTGGGCATGGTTGCCGTGGTCTTGTGGTTCAGTCGGCGCGTGCTGTGCCCCACTTCAAGCACGGGCGCGCCTGCAATCTCCACCATCTCCTGCGCGTCCTCCACGACGTGCAGGACGACGCTCGCGAAAGCCGGATTTGTTTCATGCCCGTGTGCGAACCAATCCGTGGCGCGCAGGTGCATCTCAACATCGCCGCGGATGACGCGGCGCGTTTGACCGGGGGACTCAATCACAATGGCCGCGCCGAGGAAATCCGGCCCGTCGCCGGAGTTGCGAATCCCTGCTTGAATAACGTCGACGGTTGAACCCGTAACGGTTCTCAGGCGCTGTCCTCGTCTGTGTCCCGCGCCGGACTCCCACGCGTCACAGAGGTCTTTCTCGCTTGGCCAGGCACCCTGCGGCTCGGATACGTGGGCAGCATAATGCACCGCCCTGTCACGAATAGTGGATCCTACGGACAGCCTGGCATCGCCATTGGAGTATCGAGTGCCGCGTAATCGCCGCTCCCTGACACCCGTCACTGAATCAATCCCGCGCATGACAGGATTGTAGCGCATGTGTTCAGGTTCTGGTCTGACCGTCTCCAACGATGGTCCACTTGTAGGAGGTCAGCTCCCGCAGCCCCATCGGCCCGCGCGCGTGCAGCTTGTTGGTACTGATGGCAACTTCCGCGCCCAGCCCCAACTGCGCGCCGTCCGTGAACCGGCTTGACGCGTTCACGATAACCGCCGCCGCGTCCACCTCGTCCAGAAACCGCGTGGCGTTCTCGTCGCTCGTCGTGAGGATCGCCTCTGTGTGGCCGGAGCCGTACTCCGCGATATGTTCCAACGCCTCGTCAATGGAATCAACAACCTTCACGGCGGCCGTTAGTGACAGAAACTCGCGGCCCCAGTCGTCCTCGACGGCTGTGATGACCCGTGTGGGAGGCTCGGGGCCAATCAGGGCGAGCGCACGTCCGTCCGCGTGAACCTCCACGTTATCCCGCGCCCACGCCGCCACCACGGCGGGAAGCAGCTTTGGAGCGGTCTGCGCATGGACAAGCAGGGTATCAAGAGCGTTACAGACGGTCGGACGCTGCACCTTGGCGTTGTAGGCGATGGCCACGGCCTGCTCAACATCCGCGCCGGCGTCAACATAGGTGTGACACACACCAATGCCGCCGGTCACGACAGGAATCCGCGCGTTGTCCCGCACGAAGCGGATGAGTGTGTCGCTACCCCGGGGAATCAGCAAATCGATCCCACCCTCATATACCAGCATCTGACCGACGATGGCCCGGTCTGTGGACTCGATGATCTGCGCGGCGTCTCGGGGCAGGCCGGCATCCTCCAACGCTTCGCGTACGATGCCCGCGAGCGTCGTCGTGGAGTTGATAGCCTCTTTCCCGCCCCGCAGGATGACGGCGTTGCCGGACTTGATGCAGAGGGCGGCGATGTCGATTGTCACGTTGGGGCGGCTCTCGTACACGGCTGCAATGACGCCGAGCGGCACACGCCGGCGGCAGATGCGGAGGCCATTGGGCAGCGTTGATGCGTCGAACTCCTCGCCGATGGGGTCCGGCAGAGCGATGGTGCCGCGCACATCGGCCGCCATTCCCCGCACGCGCTCCTCGTTGAGGAGCAGACGATCCAGCAGGACGTCCGACATTCCGTCCGCCTGCACCGCCGTGTAATCCCGTTCGTTGGCGGCGACGATTTCGCCCGAGCGTTCCTCTAGCAGAGCCGCGATGCGCTCAAGCGCCCGGTTCTTCTCTTCGGTGGACGCGCGCGAAAGCGGCCGGCTCGCCTTGCGCGCAGCTTGCGCCTTGCTGACCAACTCATCGGAAAAGCCAGTCGTATTTGCTGTTGCCGTAGCTGTTGTTGCCATGGTTATCAATTCCTCGCGGCATTCCATGTCGCCGCTCGTACTCTCAACTGATTGTAGTAATCGAAGGAGGGGGGTTCAAATGGAGTAGCTGACCATCACAGCAAGGTCAGGTGATCCCGGTGGACCATTTCTTCGCCGTGATACGTGGCGCTGGCGTTGTCCTCGGCCTCGAAGAATTGGCGCACCTCTGCGTTATGGAGACCCGCCAGGCGCCGCATGAGGCCCGCGGGATAAGAGACCGCTCCCCGCGCCACTCCCGTCTCGTCCGGCCCGAGAATCTCCACGATATCCCCGGTGGTGAACTCACCGCGCACCTCGCGAACACCGACGGCAAGGAGGCTCGATGTGCCTCGTCGCAACGCCGTCGCGGCACCCTCGTCCACGACGACCTGCCCGCGCACGAAGAGAGGGCCGAGGGAACGCCTGCGGGCGGAGGGACGCCGACGCCCCCACGCCTCAAACCGCGTCCCGATGTCCTCGCCTCGCGCGATCCGCAGCAGCACGTCCGGGGTCTTGCCGTTGGCGATCACGACCGACGTGCCCCATGACGTGGCCTCTGCCGCCGCCCGGATCTTTGATGCCATGCCGCCGCGCCCAAGTTCACTCGGCATCTCAGCGGCCATGGCGAGAATGTCGTCAGTCACGCGGTCTACGTGGTGAATGAGCGCAGCATCGGGATTCGTTCGGGGATCACTGTCATAGAGTCCATCGCGATCCGTCAGGAGGATGAGCATGTCCGCCGCCATGAGGTTCGTGAGAGCGGCTGACAGAGTGTCGTTGTCACCGAGTGTTTCACTCAGTTCTTCCGAGGCGACGACATCGTTCTCATTGATGACGGGAATCACGCCAAATCCCAGCAGCTCGCGTAGTGTCCGGCGGATGTTGACGGCGGAACGGCCGGCGGTGAAATCCGAGCGGGTGATGAGCGCCTGCGCCACCGTGAGGCCATGCTGGGCGAATGCCCCTTCCCAGGACTGCATCAGGTGATGCTGCCCTATTGCCGCAAGCGCCTGCAGGGTCGCGACACCCCGTCCTTTACCTTTCAGCCCGATGATGCTGCGTCCAAGGGCAACTGCCGCGGACGTGACTACAATGACCTGCGATTGGGCGGCCACGATCTCTGCGACCTGTTTCGCAATCGACGCGATGAGACCCTCGTCAAGCTGGTCGCCACCACCTGTCAGCGCGCCGGTGCCGAGCTTGGCGATGATCAACTGATTGCGCGGCAAGGCCGCGTTCTGAGTCATCCCTGATTCGGTGTGGTTGGTCACTATCGCTCTCTGGCCGCTCCAATGCGGCATTCCAGAAATACGGTCCAACGATAATCCGGTGTCAAACGACAACGGCCTTTAAGAGTATATCCCCGCCGTTCTCGTGCCACTGCTACAATCGGCTTGCCGTTGGATAGCGGCAACGATTCGAGTATCCGGCAGGTGAGCGCCATTCGCGTCACGAAACTCTCATTGACCCACTTCAGGAACTACGCCGCGCAGGATTTTCAACCCGCGGACGGCGTGACGGTGCTTGCGGGCGATAACGGGCAGGGCAAGACGAACCTTCTTGAATCCCTGTTCATTCTCGCAACCGGCCATTCGCATCGCGCGGACACTGATCGGGAGGTCATCGGCTGGAGCGCGGCACGTGAGCCGATACCGTACTCCCGCATCGCGGCGGATGTGACCGCGGGTGATGGCAGAGAACGGGTGCTGGAGCTTGTCATGCAACTCGCGCCGCGAGGACAGGCAGGTGAGCCAACTGCCGTCGCTGAGAGGACGATCGGGCCCTCGGGCTTGAGGGGCGGGACGCTGCAGAAGGGCTACAAGGTCAACGGTGTGCGGCAGCGCTCCGCAAGCAGCGTCGGCGATCTTGCGGTTGTCCTCGCAGGGCCGGAGGAAGTCGATCTGTTCGCGGGCCCTCCGGCTGATCGACGCCGCGCAATCGATTCAACGGCGCTACAGACGGATGCGGAGTACGCGCGGGAACTCCGACGCTATGAGCGGCTGGTCACCCAACGCAATGCGGCTCTAAGGGACGCCCGCGAGCGCGGCAGCACGCAAAGGACTGAGGACATGCGCCTGTGGGAACAGGAACTCATCCGCGCAGGAGCGCTCCTCCTCGGACATCGAATCACTATGATCGACGTCTTGCAGAAAGAGATGTTGGCCGCCCACACCGAATTCACAGGTCGCACGGGCCACCTTGCCCTTGAATACCGTTCAACGGTCGACATTGCCGGGAATGGCGGAGCATCACCCGATCTACAGCAGAGTCTCGCCGATGCCCTTGAGGGCGCGTGGGGGCGCGATTCAGCCACCGCGACAACATCCGTCGGGCCACACCGTGATGATTTGCGTGTCGTATCCGGCGATGTCGATCTCGGCGTCTACGGCTCTCGCGGTCAGCAGCGGACGGCGGCGCTTGCGCTGGTCATCGCGCAGTCGGCGTACATCGGCCAGCAACTCGGTGATGAACCCGTCATCCTGCTGGACGATCCGCTTTCCGAACTCGATGCGGACCGCCGCGAGCGCGTTCTGCGCCACTGCCTGACGCCGGGCCGGCAGGTCCTCATCACCACCGCCGACGTTGAACTCATTCCTGCCGAGGTTCGTTCTCACGCCGCGATGTACACAGTCAAGAACGGCAGAATCGAAGCCGCATAGCCTCTTCTCTACTTGACCTTTCACCCTGTTCGGCGTAGCGTCACTTTGTATGAAGAGATGCCCTCAGAGGCGTCCCTCAAGCGGGAGGATGTGTCATGACGAGAATCGTCAGCATTGAAGAGGCAGGAAATCGATTCAAGGACGGGATGCTTATCGCCACCACCGGTGGGAATGAGCGCTCCTCCATGGCGCTGACACGGGAGATTGTACGGCGGGGCATCAAGGACCTGACCCTCGTCTTTACGCCCGCGGGCGGCATCCAGGGCGATATGCTTATCGGCGCAGGCGCCGTCAAGGCTATTGACACCGGCTCCCTCACGTTCGGCGAGCGCGGATTTGCGCCCAACTACCGCCGCGTGGCCAAAGAGGGAGGGATCGCCGCGCTGGACAGCACCTGACCCGTCACACTCACAGGGCTCCAGGCTGGAGCCAACGGTGTGCCGTTCATCCCGTCACGCGGCGTGATTGGTACTGACCTTGTCAATCTCCATCCAAACTGGAAGATCATCGAAGACCCTTACAACGAGGGCCATGACATCCTCCTCGTACCGGCCATTCGCCCGGACATCGCCATGATTCACGCCTTCAAGGCGGATCAGAACGGCAACGTCCTCGCGCCCGGCTACGAGGACCGCATGGTGGCGCAGGCGAGCGACAAGGTGCTCGTGACGGTTGAGGAGATCGTCGACTATGACCTCTCCGAAGATGCGCGTGGCGGTCACCTCATCCCGTGGCCGTTCGTCAGCCTCGTCATTCACACTCCGCGAGGCTCGCACCCCGGTGGCATGAAGCCGTACTACGAGGCGGACAATGACCACTTTGGGCGGTACATGGAGTCCTCAAAGACCGCGGACGGTTTCAACGCGTACCTCAATGAGTTCGTGCGCGGCCATACGGAGGACGAATACCGCGAGATGGTGACGCGCGTCGCCGTTCCCGCCTAGCCGCGTTCAGCGACAACCGGCCCGATGCCGTTCCAGTCGGACGACTACACCATCGGCGAGTTGATGGCCACCCGCATTTCGCGGGAGGTTCGAGACGACACGTACGTCAGTTCCGGCGCGGCATCGCCTGTGCCCATGGCGGGCGTTCTCCTGGCACAGGAGACGCACGCGCCGGACATGATTTATGTCCCCATCGGCGCGTCTAACCCTGAACTCAACCTCATCAGCGGCAAGGAGGTTTTCGACCTCGCTCAACGCGGCAGGCTGGACATCTTCTTTCTCGGCGGCGCGCAGATTGATGGCCACGGCAATATCAACCTCACGACAATTGGTGACCACGACAGGCCGGACGTGCGCCTTCCCGGCGCGGCCGGTTCCGGAATGCTCTACTTCATGACGAATCGCATCATCCTTTTCCGTTTGGAGCACACGCCGCGCGTCTTTGTGGAGAACGTTGATTTCATCACGTCCGCCGGATCCAGTGGAGAGCGTGTGGAGCGCCCGGGCGGCCCTCACATGCTCATCACCAACATCTGCGTGATGATGTATGAGAAGGATCAAAAGAGATTCCTGCTCGAGTCCGTTCACCCCGGCGTGACTGTCGATGAGGTGAAGGAAAACACCGGGTTCGAGATTCTTATCCCCGACGAGGTGCCGGTGACAACTGCTCCAACACCGGAGCAACTGGCGCTGCTCCGCGGCTCCATCAAGGACCGCGTTGACGGTGAATATCCGGGCTTCGTCGCGTCAGGGGGATTTGGCGGATAAAGTTCCCCCAAAAGTGCTTGACGCTGGGCGGTGTCGGGACAACAATGGTTCATGGACGCTGTGCGATCCACAGGGGTTTATGTCAGGGGCACGATTTCGCGTGCCCCTTTGCTTTATGTAGCGCACAAAGCAGGGCTAAAAGGCGCCGCGATGCGGCGCCTTGCCGTTTAAGGGGGTAGGTCGACATGGTCGCAACGGAAATCGCTGAGCGGGGAGTGGACTTTGGTATCGAAGACGAAGTGCCGGAGTTCAAGCCGTTGCGACGCGCCTATGGCTTTGAAGAGGTGGCCATCGTACCAGGTCGGGTCACGTTGAACCCGGAGCAAACCGACATCAGGTTCGCAATGGGGGATCGCATATTCGACTTGCCGATACTGGCGGCGGCTATGGACGGTGTGGTTGACCCCGGTTTTGCCGCCACGTACACACGTTATGGCGGGCTTGCCGTGCTCAACCTTGAGGGCGTCCACGGGCGCTACCCCAACCCCGAAGAGGTCCTGCAGGAGGTGGTTGAGGCTCCCGCAGATTCCGTCACGGCCACCCTGCAGCGCATCTATTCCGCCCCCCTCAAGGAAGAATATGTCGGCGCGACCATCGAGAAGATGAAGGCTCTCGGCGCGACTGTCGCCGTCGCCGCCACCCCTGCCAATACCAAGCGGTTCATCGGAACAGTCGTCGAGGCGGGCGCGGACTACTATGTCTGCCAGTCGACCGTCACGACTGCGCGACACATCTCATCGAGCCCGGTCGGGCTGCATTTCGACGACCTCGTTGGTCGCATTCCCATCCCCGTCATCGTTGGCAACGTCGTTGGCTATCACCAGACGATGGAGCTGCTGCAAACGGGTGTGGCTGGCATCCTGGTCGGTGTCGGCCCCGGCGCGGCATGCACAAGCCGTGAGGTGCTCGGCATTGGTGTGCCGCAAGTCACTGCGACCATTGAGACGGCTGCCGCGCGTAATGAATACCACCGGCGCACCGGCCGATACGTTCCCATCATCACGGACGGCGGCATCCGCTCGGGAGGCGACCTGTGCAAGGCGCTCGTCTCAGGCGCGGACGCCGTTATGCTCGGATCAATCTTTGCAAGTGCGAAGGAGGCTCCCGGCAAGGGCTATCACTGGGGAATGGCGACGCCGCATCCCGCACTGCCGCGCGGCACTCGGGTGAAGGTTGGCGTCCACGCGACGCTTGAGCGTCTGCTGTTCGGCCCTACTGACCGCACGGACGGCACGGAGAACCTTGTTGGGGCTATCCACACGGCGATGGGCATGTGCGGCGCGGAAACCATCCGTGATCTGCAGCAGGCGGAGATGATTGTCGCCCCCGCCATCAAGACCGAGGGCAAGCAACTCCAGCTATCCGGGCAGGTCTAGCACGCTTCCTTGACAGATTGTCGAATGCACTCATTCACAGTGATGTCGCAGGCAGAATAGGCACTATGCGAGCATTGATTCTGTCTTTCAGCATTTGAGACAGTTCCTCAGGGTTGTCCCAAACAATGTGAGCGTACTGACGCGTGTCGAAATGAAGCTTGTCAACCATGTCGCTGCGGCAAGTGTATATGACAGGTATTCCTAATCCTTCAGCGAACCCTGCTTCAAAGTAGACGCTACCCCTTGCTCCATCGTCGCCTTGGGTGAAGTCCGCAACTACAAATCGAGAGCGCCGAATTTCGGCAATTGTTTCGTCATCTATCTTGCCTACGTCGGGCTTGCGGTCAATCCGCATTACTGTGTATCCAGCACTCTCGATGGCAGGCAGAATGCCATCATCGAAGACACTGTTCATGCTGGAGTCGAACCACATCGCAACGAATCCCTGATTTGCATCAGGTACCGTCACTGAGGCTGCCACTCGACGAAAGCCTTCAACTGTAACCTTGATCTCTGCCGCTAGATCGTCTGACGCGCCTAACTTGACCCACTTTTGTTCTACAAGATAGTCGATGAGAAACAAGGCCTCGTCCCAAGTTAGTGACTCTGACCACGAGAGGGTCGCCCAAGACCCAGGACGTAGATGGACTTGCCAGCCACGGGAGAGCCCATTATCTTCCCAGTCCCCGATATCCAACACATCACCAACAGCCGTTGTCGAATCTGCAAAGAACCTCAGGAGCCTATCTGCCCTCTCATGGGCGGGGAGATCTCGGCGCTGGCCGACATGCTCGAGAACGCTCTCGTTAATCTCAGGCCACTTCTCTCCTAGACGGTTTTGATCCAGAACGAAAGTGGTCAAGCGTGCCCGCAATCTACCGTCCACGTCCTGCCTTTGCAAGCGATGAGCAACGTCCTCGTGAATCTTGTACGATCCAACCCCGCGCAAAGAAGACTCCACAAAGATGCTTCCAGAGAGGGCATCCTTGTCGCCTACCGCTTGATGCGATGGCCAGATAGAACACGTGATTAGTCTGCTAGGATCCACCATTTTCCCATCTCCCGAACGGACCGTATTGCAGAGGTTACCGAAACAGATTTTGCTGGATAGCCTCAGTCTTCAACTAACTTGAGATCGATGTTCCCTGTTTCTGAATCAGTCAGTGCATGCCAAGCCATGGCGAATATGAGTGCGCGAAGAGAGTTAATCCACGACCGAAACAGTAAAGGTCTGTGTGCCTAGGGGTGTCTCAATCTGGACGCTATCTCCGACCTCCTTACCAACTAGTGCTCCGCCAACTGGTGATTCATTGGAGATGCGGCCGTGTGCAGCATCCGCCTCTGCTTGTCCAACGATCGTCCAGCGTTCCTCTAGACCCTCAGAATCGATTACAACGACGGTCGATCCGATACGAACCCGGCCATCAGCTTGATTACTCTGATCTTCGATAATGACGGCGCGGCGCACGCTGTCCTCAAGCTGGCGAATGCGACCCTCAAGAAACATTTGCGCATCTTTGGCAGCTTCATATTGACCGCTGTCGTCAGTAATATCGCCAATCTCTCTTGCGCGCCGAATCAGTTCTGCAACTTCTGGTCGGCGCACATTTCGGAGCTCCTCAAGTTCATTCTTGATACGCTCCAATCCTTCGACACTGACGTACATGGGACATCCGCCACTACTGCGAGGGCTACTCCACCGCGGAGACCGTGAAACCGAGCTTGCCGGCAGGAATATCGATCTCGAACGTATCGCCCTTCTTCTTGCCGATTAGAGCGCTCCCAACCGGCGATTCATTAGAGATCCGTCCGCTTGCGGCATCCGCCTCTGCGCGGCCAACGATGGTCCATCGTTCCTCCTGGCCGTCAGAATCGACAACGACAACGGTTGATCCAACGCGAACCTGCCCATCGGCCTGATCACCCTGATCTTCGATGATGACGGCGCGCCGAACGTTGTCCTCAAGCTGACGAATGCGGCCTTCGAGAAAGGCCTGCTCGTTCTTCGCGGCGTCGTACTGGGCGCTGTCCGTAATGTCACCAAGCTCCTTGGCGCGTTGGATCATCTCCGCAACCTCAGGCCTGCGGATGTTGCGAAGCTCTTCAAGCTCCTCCTTCATCCGCTCCAGTCCCTCGGCGCTGATGTACACGCTGTTGTCTGTAGATGCGCTGTCCGTCGTCATATGAAACTCCAATCTGAGAGTGGGCTATGCGGGGCCAGGTTGGCCGAACAGGATACCCCAAAGTCCAGACAGTGTACTAGTCTTCGAGTCGTCCTGCCAGAGAGTTCAAAACAATTCCCGTCGCAACCTTCGGAAAGAAGTACGTCGACTTTTGCGGCAGGCGCTCGCCGGCCTCCGCCGCCTCTGTCATATCCGCCATACTCACCGCTTGCAGAAGGAAGCCTGCATCACAGCCGCCTGCGCGAACGGCCTCTATCGCCTCTGCGGCATCACGCGGATAGGACAGCCAGCCGCGGGTCTCTGCCTCGTGCTGGTCTGCGCCCACCCCGTGCGTGAGCAGAACGTCCAGAAAAACACATGGCGCAAGTCGGCTCCATGCCTCTGACTCTCCCGTCAGTAGCCCCTCGAAGATGCCGGGTTCCAAAGGGCGGAGAAGCTTGAGAACGTCTCCGGGTGGCTCGATCAGAGCCATCATCGGCGCATTTTGCGCTTTCATTGCCGAAGCAAATCTCTCAGCCGCCTCGGTGTCGGAAAGGCCGCCAATGGTAATCTCTTCCGCCCTGAAATACGTCTCCACCTGCCGCATCAGCCGCGCGCGAGCATCGTCCGGCAATCCTTGAATCAGACGATGATACGGAAGGCTGACCAGGCCCGGATCTTCGATGGAAGTGAGTGCCGCCAGGATATATCCGGGCGCGTGTTCACCGTCGTTTGCCTCATCGGGCTGCTGGCCGAGGTACGTTAGCGCCGTCTCATAGCGGTGATGGCCGTCCGCAACGAACAATGGGCCGGCTACTCCCAGCCTGATCGCCCCGGCCTCTCCCGAATCGGACACGTGCCAGACGTCATAATCGTCTCCGGCAAGATCTGTGAACGACGAGTCCGGCGGTCGCGATGATATAGCCCGGAGCAGCATTCGAATCGCGCCGTCATCGTCCTCATACAGCGCCATGATTGGGCTGATGTTCGCATGGAGGGCGTTCATTAGCATGAGGCGATCGCGCTTGGCGGCCTCATGCGTATGCTCGTGCGGTAGCACGGCGCCCTGCTCCCACTGCGCCAACCGAATCGCGCCCAGAATCTCGAAGCGGCTGGTTCTCACACCGCCGAGTGTGAACGTATGGCGAACGAGGTAGAAATGAGCAGCCTCATCGCGCCGCAGGAAACCGTTTAGCGTCCACTCATTCCACGTTTTGCTCGCTGAACCATATGGATCGGCCGCATCGACGGCAGAGGGCAGTTCAAGTCGAATCACATTGTGTGAGTTGGCTTCAAGCAGTCGATTCACATCGGACGGCGCGATGACGTCATATGGTGGCGCGGCGAGAGCTCCCAGGTCTCCTGCACGGGTCGTATCGTAGCGCCAACCGCGAAAGGGACGGAAGAGGGCCTCAGCCAATCTACGTCGCCTCCAGAATGCCGCCGGAGACCTCACCATGCCCCTGCGCCCGACGCACGGCTGTCACCAGCTCCGGCAGGGCCTCTCCGGTTGGGGCGCGGACGACGATATCGCACACCTCCGTGAGAGCCGTCTCATTTGGATTGATCTCAATCAGCGTCGCTCCGTTCAGCCGACGCGCCACCTCCGGGAGGGCGGCGGCCGGGTAGACGATTGCCGACGTGCCCAGGATTAGAACGCAGTCGCTCAGAGCTGCCTCCTCCTGGCAGCGCCGAAGAACGTCCGGTGGAATGGGTTCTCCGAACATGACCGTATCAGTCTTGAGTAAACCATCGCAGGTCGGGCACTCGGGCGGCAGTTTATCAAGTGAAATCTCATCTCGTCTGAATCGACGGACGCACTTGATACATCGAATCAGCGTGTGATTGCCGTGAATCTCGGAGATGCTCTCACTGCCGGCGGCGCGATGAAGGTTATCAACGTTCTGCGTCACAAGGTGGCGCAGTGCACCGATACGCTCAAGGTCAACCAACGCGTAATGGCCGGGATTCGGCTCCGCCTTTTCCAGTGCCTCTCGCATCTCCGGCATCTGGTTTTCGCTCAGCCGCTCCTCCCACCACTGTTGCGGATCTTTGAGGAAGCGTTGATAGCCGAGATTGTCCGGTTCACCGTACTTTTTCCAGAGACCGCCGGGGCCGCGAAACGTGGGTATTCCGCTCTCGGCGGACATGCCCGCGCCGGCAAGCGCGGTAACGTACGTCGCCTCCACAATGGTCTGCGCGGCATCTTCCAGTGCGGCTCGCACCGAGTCGGGAAGAGTCATGTAATCACACCGTTCTCCAAGTGGCCTGTCCAGTGATTATAGAGGCGCTAGGCAGGCGTTGCCGCTTGGCCGATCCGCTGCTCCAGTCTCTCCGTGTCCTCATTGGAGAGGTTGAAATACTTGGCCTGCGGATGGTGAAAAACGAGCGCGCTGACTGAGCCCTCGGGCTCCATCATCATTTCCTCAGTCAGATTGACGCCGATGGTCTCCACCGGATTGAGCAGCCGCCACAGGATTTCCTGATCTTCCAGCCTCGGGCACGCAGGATACCCAAACGAATACCGCTTGCCGTGGTATGCGGCGCGGAAGAGGTCCGGTTTGGTGATGTCAGCCGGATCGGCGAATCCCCACATCGAGCGCATTCGCTGGTGCAACAGCTCCGCAAATCCCTCTGCGCCTTCCAGTGCCAGCACCTGCAGGATGTGGGAATCGAGGTATTCGCCCGTGTTCTTCCACTCATCGGCCAGGGCGCGCACGCCCGGCCCGACCGTCGTGACAAACGCGCCGAGATAGTCCGGCGCACCATCTGAACGCACGTAATCAGCGAGGCTCAGTCCCTCTCCCCCAGCCTGCCTGCCGAATTGCAGTCGTTCCAGCGTGTGCTCTCCATCCGGTGAGAGGATCAGGACATCCTCCCTGTCACGAGCGGCGCGGAAGAAGCGAAAGACGGCTGACGCGCGAATGTCAGGACGTGACGCCATCTCACGCTGCACGCGGAGGACGCGTTCATGCAGCTCAACCGCTCGCTCATTGCCGTTTTCCAGATCTTCAAGGAAACGGCCTCGATATCCAAGGTGACGGACGTAGAGCATGGTCGGGTTAATGTACGAGAACACCTCGTCAAGATCGTAATCAAACAAGGTGTGTTCAATCAGATCCGGCGGGCGCGGGGGCGCATCGACGGGCGTGATGACTGCGGGCGCGCGGCCGTCAGCAGATGGCGCGACGGAACGAGCCGCGTCCTGGCTGCGGATGGTATCCGTTTCGGCCTGCAACTCATCCACAAGCCGCTCCTTGTCCTCTTCCGACCGGAGGCGGTTGGCAAGGTCAAGACCCGTCATAGCGTCCTGAGCGTATGCAACAAGGCCCTCGTATTCAGGCGCGATGCGAAGGCGAGTAAATCTATTGCTCAACGCCGCGCCGCCCACAAGAATCGGCACGTCGACGCCCGCCTCCGTGAAATCACGCACGGTCTCGACCATCATCTGGGCAGATTTCACCAAGAGACCGGACAGGCCAATCATGTCCGGCCTGTGCTCATGAAACGCCTCAATCAACTCGCCCGGAGGCACCTTGATTCCACGGTTGATTACGCGATAGCCGTTGTTGGACAGGATGATATCAACGAGGTTCTTGCCGATGTCATGAACGTCACCCTTCACGGTGGCCAGCAACACTTTGCCGCGTGAGCTTGTTTCGGTCGATTCCATGTGCGGCTCTAGATGCGCGACGGCGGCTTTCATCACCTCCGCCGATTCAAGCACCTCGGCGACAATCAATTCATTCGCCGCAAACAACCGCCCCACCTCGTCCATGCCGGCCATCAGCGGGCCGTTGATAATCTCAAGAGGCGGGCGCTCTTCAAGAGCCGAATCAAGGTCAGGTGTCATGCCCTCGCGCGTCCCCTCAACGACACGCAGTGCGATGCGCTCGTCCAGGGACAGTCCCTCCATGCGATCAGCGCTCTGCTCGGCGGTGGTCGCTTGTCGATTACGGTAGTGGGCGGCAAACGCGGCTATGGGGTCGTCGCCGCGCCAGAAGATAAGATCGTCGCACAGCGCGCGTTCCTCTTCCGAGAGCGCCGCATACCGCACGAGGCCGCCCGTGTTCACGATGGCGCTATCGAGACCGGCCTGAACGCAGTGGTAGAGCATCACCGCGTTCAGGGCCTCACGCCCCGCCTGCGGCAGCCCAAACGAGACGTTGGAGATGCCGAGCGTCGTCTTCGCAAGCGGCAGCTCTTGCTTGATTAGCCGTATACCTTCGATGGTCTCAACGGCAGAGCCGATATAGTTCTCATCGCCGGTTCCGACGGGGAACGTCAGCGCGTCAAAGATGATGTCTTCGCCGCGCAGGCCGTACTTCTCCGTCAGCAGTTGATAGGAACGCTGGGCAATCTCCAGCTTGCGCTCCCGCGTGATGGCCTGTGCCTGCTCCCGGTCATCATCGATGCAGCCAACGATCACCGCTGCCCCATAGCGGGCGGCGAGTGGCGCGACGGCGGCAAAGCGCTCTTCACCGTCCTCCAGGTTGATGGAGTTGATAATCGATTTACCCTGCGTGCGCTTGAGCGCCTCTTCTATAACGTTGACATCGGTTGAGTCAATGACCAGAGGCGCGCGCGTCTTGCGCACAAGACGTTCAAGGAACACATTCATGTCCGCAATCTCGTCGCGATCGGGGTCCTGCAGGCAGACGTCCAGCGCGTGAGCGCCGTTGCGAATCTGGTCGCGCCCGATCTCGGACGCCTCCTCGATGCTGCCTTCACCGATGAGGCGCTTGAATCGGCGGCTGCCAAGCACGTTCGTCCGCTCGCCAATCAAAACGGGTTTGGTGTCGTCATCGATAATCAACGACTCTAGCCCTGAAACGACGGTCACGGCAGTTTCGGCGGGCGCACGGGCAGGACGATTGGCCGTCACGGCACACATGTGCTCAGTGTGCTCCGCCACGGTACCGCAGCATCCGCCGATGATGTTGACCCAACCAGCATCCATGAAGGAGCCGAGCGCGGCGGCTATGCCCTCGGGCGTCTCGTGGTAATTCCCGTCTTCATCCGGCAGGCCGGCGTTCGGTATCACCGCAATAGGGAAGCGGGAGATTTGTGAAAGCGTGCGGACGTAGTCACGCATGAACTCCGGCCCCGTCGCGCAGTTCATGCCGATCCACAGCAGGTCTCGATGCGCGAAGGACGTGTAGAACGCTTCGATGTCCTGCCCCGCGAGCAGCGTCCCCATGGTCTCGATGGTGCATTGCACGGCGATTGGAACGTCCGCCTCAAGATCGGCGTTCGCGCGGTCGATGCCCTCCAGCGCGGCCTTGATGTTCAACGCATCCTGCGAGGTTTCAACCAGCAAGACATCGACACCGCCGGTGATCAGGCCACGAGCCTGCACGCGAAAGTGTTCAACGAGTTCATCAAACGTGACGTTCGCTGTCACGGAAATAGAGCGGGTTGTCGGGCCCATTGAACCCGCGACGAAGCGGGGATGATCTTCAGTGGAGGCATCATCCGCCGCGGCGCGCGCGATCTCGGCGCCAATGCGGCTGATTTCCTCCGCTCGGTCGGCCAAGTCATATTCGCCCAGCACAAGTGGCGTTGAGCCGAACGTGTTTGTTTCGATGATGTCCGCGCCCGCGTCCAGAAAAGCGCGGTGAATCCCCGCGATGGCATCCGGCCGTGTGATGTTGAGGTACTCGAGACAACCCTCAAGCTCAGGCCCCCCAAAGTCCTCGGCGGTCAGGCCAAGCGCCTGAATGCTCGTGCCCATCGCGCCGTCCACCACAAGGACACGTTCGGTCAGTAACTCTCGTAAGCGCGCAAGCCGCGCCTCTCTGTTATCCGTCGTGCTAATCTCCGTCTCCGTTCGCGCCTCACGGCGGCGTCATGTGTTTAGTTGATTACCGTCTATCCATTGTAGTGTTTCGCGCTATGCATAGGGGCGCAGCGGAGCCGTTGAGTCAGTGCGCTACTGTACAATTGGAGGACGCAAGCACATCGGCACGCTACACAAGCCGCATCGCGGCGCCGAAAGTGTCCGATTTTCAGGTTGTCACGATGGGGCTGTAGCTCAGTTGGGAGAGCGCTTCAATGGCATTGAAGAGGTCAGGGGTTCGACTCCCCTCAGCTCCACAATGTCTTTGTGAATTCCGGCGTCTGCCACCGGATCAAGCCCCTCCGCAACATTGATTTTTTCCTGACGCTCGCTGTGGAAAACAGCAGCACTTTCCTTTAATTGAGCGGCCTCCGGCGCGCCGGCCCGGGTCGGCATCTTCCTGAACTGAGGCCGATCGACTACTCGTCCGCTCACGCTCCAATCTGCGCTTCTACTGAGCATTGTTTAGTTTTGCCCGACATTTGTTGTATTATGCATACATTGTGTGGAGCATTAGTTGTGTAAGTAGCGGCTGTACCTGAATGCGGACTCATGAAAGCACATGAGAACGATGAATCTCATGTGCCATTTTCCCCGTTCCTGCATACACGCAGCCCCAGGGCCATGAGGCAGGATTGAGTAGACACGCCCGATTCCTCCGCCTCCGCCCGGTTCTTGCGCTGCTCCTGGCGCTCGCCGCCGTCGTTTTGTCCCTGACGTGGATCGGAGTCAGTACGGCGGGCGCGAGCGATGAGGCGAAGCCTCCAGCCAAGCCTACCGGCCTACAGATAGACGCCACCCCCGGCTCCCTGGACGTGTCTCTGGACTGGGACGACGTTGACGGAGCAAACAACTACTGGGTGCGATGGCGGGTAAACGGTCCGGGAAACAAGCTGAACGATGGACTGCTGCCGCTGCCCACCGCGTCGGACGCAACGATCACCGTAGCCGATTACGGCCAATGGCGCATCCGGGTGCAGGCCTGCAACAACAGCGGCTGTGGGGAACCCCTGGCGGGGAACGTCGATGTGCAACCGGCCCCGGAAGCCACGACGGAGCCGCCCCCTGAGCCTACGCCTGAGACCACACCCGAACCGACAGCCGCGCCGACGCCACCTTCAGATCCAACACCGGAACCGACACCCGCGCCCACACCAGAGCCGACAACCACTCCCAAACCGGAAACCACGCCCACAAAAACTACGCAAACGACTCCCGGGCAGACTACAGAAAAGGAAAC
>VXMO01000052.1 GCA_009841045.1 Dehalococcoidia bacterium | reverse complement strand
GTAGATGACGTTGCCGAGTTCTTCACGGACGGCGGATTCTATCGTCCTGAGCCCGGCGGCGGGGTTGGAGGTTGCGGCGTCCTGCGCCTTGGCGACGGCATCTTCCACTATTTCCACCAAGCCGGCACAGAGGTCATCGGCGCGTTCCTGGTCAAGGAATCCAAGCGTCGAGATCACCGGATCCCCCACGAGGTCAAAGGTCTCGGAGTCAATCGGCAGGGAGACGGAGACGATGCCGTCACGGGATAGGGCGGCACGCTCACGCAGAACCTCGTTGTCAACGCTACCGACGTGGATGCCGGAGACGAACCTGTCTCGCAGATCGAGATTCTCAGCGATCCGGGCATCACCCGCTTCGTCGATTTCGAGCACCTCGCCGTCAGTCAAGAGAAAGATGTTGTCGTCCGGGATGCCGACGGATTCGGCGAGACGGGTATGGTGAACGAGATGGCGATATTCGCCCTGGACCGGCACGAAATAGCGCGGCTTGGTCAGGCGCAAGATGAGCCGCAGTTCTTCCTGACTGGCGTGGCCGCGCACATGCACCTCTTCCGTCCGGCTGTAGAGGACGTCCGCGCCCAAGCGGAACAGGCTGTCAATCGTCTGCGCGACGAGTGTTTCATTGCCCGGTATCGGGTTGGCGGAAATGATAACGGTGTCACCCGGCTGAATGCTCACCTGTTGATGGACGCCACGCGCCATGAGCGCCAACGCGGATGTTGGCTCGCCTTGTGAGCCGGTCGCCATAATCACGATCTCTTCGGGGAGGCTCGACTCGATCTGGTTGGCAGGAATCATCAGGCCGTCCGGGACGCGGAGATAGCCGAGCTCAGTGGCGATACGGACGTTGTCCACCATGCTGCGGCCGATGACTGCGAGCCGACGACCGTGCGCTGCCGCAGCGTCCGCGACCTGCTGGATGCGGGAGATGAGGGAGGCGAAGCTGGCGACGATCACTCGCCCATTCGCTTCCCCGATCAAACGATGGAGGGCCTTACCGACAACCGCCTCGGACGGCGTGTAGCCTGAAACATCCGCGTACGTGGAATCAGACAGCAGAAGCAGGACGCCATCTTCTCCCGCCTGCGCCAGGCGATGGAAGTCCGTGGGTTTGCCATCTACGGGGGTGTGGTCAAGCTTGAAATCGCCGGTGTGGATGATTGTGCCGACGGGGGTGTCAATGATGATGCCGGTGGCATCCGGAATGGAGTGGTTGACGCGGAACAAGGTGACATCAAACACGCCGAGGCTGAACGTGTCACCCGGTTCGACAGTTTCAAGGGTTGCGCCACGGAGTCGGCGGGACTCACGGAGCTTGACGGAGACGAGGCCGATGGTGAGGGCGCTGCCGTACACGGGGACGCCGAGTTCCGGCAGGATGTGGGGCAGGCCGCCGATGTGATCCTCATGGCCGTGGGTGATGACGACGCCGACGACGTTCTCAGCACGGTCGATGACATATTGGGCGTCCGGCAGGATGATATCGACGCCGTGGTGCGCCTCATCCGGGAACATGAGTCCGCAGTCGATGATCAGGATGTCCTCGCCATACTCGATGGCCATCATGTTCTTGCCAATTTCACCAAGCCCGCCGAGCGGGATGATGCGGAGAGGTGGATTTGAAGTGGACATGTTATTGAGATTTTAGATTCTTCGCTGCGCTCAGAATGACAGGTTTTAGAACAGGCTGGGCTGTTCTCCGCCACTGTCGTTTTGGCCGGAATCGTCAGCGCTATAAGCTGCCTGTTGGTCCGCGACTGTGCCGGTGAGACGGCGGCGGGCGGTCTCAAGGGCGGTGGGCAGGTTTTTGAAATCATCAACGATGACATCACGCAGTCGCTGCTGGTGCAGGGCGGCGGCAGGGTGGTAGATGGGGTAGACGGCGAGGCCGTCCTTGTAGAGGAGTTGGCCACGGGCGCGGGAGATGGATTGGCGGGGAAAGAGGCGTGTCAGAGAGAAGCGGCCGAGGGTAACGAGCAGGGTGGGGTTGACCAGCTCAAGCTGCCTGCGGAGATAGAGGGACTCACAGGTGTCGAGCTCGTCGTTCTGAGGGTCACGATTGTCAGGGGGGCGGCACTTGACGGTGTTGGTGATGTAGACATCCTTGCGCGCCCAGCCGATTGAGGCGAGTAGTTCATCAAGGAATTTGCCGGCGGCTCCTACGAACGGGCGTCCCTGCTGGTCTTCGTAGTAGCCCGGCCCCTCACCGATGAACATGACATCGGCATCCGGCGCGCCCTCACCGGGGACGGCGTTCGTGCGGCCCTGGGCGAGCCGGCATTCCGTGCAGACCGCGATTTCACCGGCGATGGCGCGGAGCGCCTCGGCGGCGTCAGTCGTTGGCGACGCCATGGCCATTAGGGATTGGGACGGGTTCTTCGACTCTCGTCATGAACCACGTCCCAAAGATTTTACGGTGGATCCCCGGTCTACTCGTCAGCGATTCCAACCTCATCCTTGAAGTAGTTGATCGCGTCCTGGACGGTGAGAATCTTCTCCGCGTCTTCGTCCGAGATGGAGAATTCGGCGCTCTTCTCAAATTCCTCTTCGAACGCCATCACGAGTTCAACCATATCGAGCGAATCGACGTTGAGATCCTCAGTGAATGACGCTCCGGGGGTGACGTTTTCCTCTTCGACGCCAAGCTGCGCGACGATGACCTCTTTGACCCTCTCTTCAACGGTAGCCACGTGACAATCCCTCCCTGCGCTGGTTATTTCCTGTTTTACACATTAGGGGGCATTCGTGAGTTCCGCAAGCACGCCGCCCAAGACGCCGTGAACGAAGCGCGCCGACGATTCCGCGCCGTATGTGCGGGCAAGTTCAACGGCTTCATCGATAGCGATTGCCGCAGGCACGCGTTCATGCGTTATCTCGGACAGCGCGAGACGCAAGGCGTTGCGGTCGACGGCGGCAAGCTGGCTGACCGGGTAAGCGGTGGCGTGCTCCTGGATCAGGCGATCAAGGCGCTCCTCGTCCTCTTGGACATCCTCCACGAGGGCGGCAGCGTAGGAGAGGACGGATTCGCGGTCGGCGTCCTCGATGAAATCGTCGGCTATGCGGCCAACTGAGTCTGCGGGCAGGTGCTTGACAGCATCCCACTCATAAAGGGCCTGGAGCGCGATGGCGCGGGCGCTGCGTCGGGACTCTACAAATCGATCGACGGCAGTGCCATCCGCAGACGCTGGTGACACGGCCGACCCTTTGCTCAGGCTCGGAGAGCCTCAAGCTCCTCCAGGTTGCCGACGTTGATTGTCTCCGCCTCTTCAAAGGCTCGCTTGACGAGGCCGGTGAGGACCTTGCCGGGGCCGAGCTCGATGAACGTGGTGACACCGTTATCACGGAGGTACTCCACGGTGCGGAACCACTGGACGGAGCTGCGGATCTGGCTGGCAAGCTCATCAACGACCTCATCCGCCGTCTCGAGCGGCTGCGCGGTGACGTTGCCGACGACGGGGAAGGTTGGTGCGGAGATGGACGCGCCCTCAAGGGCGGCGCGCATGCCGGGAACGGCGGGGTCCATGAGAGAGGAGTGGAACGCGGCACTGACGTTCAGGCGCACGACGCGCCGAGCGCCCCGCTCCTCCGCCAGTTTCTCCGCCGCTTCGATTCCCGCGACGGAGCCGCTAATCGCAATCTGCCCCACGGCATTCAAGTTGGCCATGTCCACGCCGGTCTCGTCGCAGATTGCCCTTAGATCATCCTCACCCATGCCGATGATGGCGCTCATTGTGCCTTCCTGTTCATCACCCGCGGCCTGCATGAGGCGGCCGCGCTCACGGACGAGCTTGACGGCGTCGCTGAAGGTCATAGAACCGGCGGCGACGAGGGATGAATATTCACCGAGGCTGTGTCCGGCGGTGTGGGTGGGGGTTAGGCCTTTGTCGCCAAGATTCTCCCGTGCGGCTTCAAGGGTGGCGACGGACGCGGTGAGGATGGCGGGCTGGGTGTTGATGGTCTGCGTGAGGTCCTCCATGGGACCTTCAAAGCAGAGCTGAGAGAGTGAGAACCCGAGGGCCTGATCGGCCTCGTCAAATATGGCTTTTGCGGCAGGGACAGCGTCATAGAGATCCTTGCCCATACCCACTGCCTGTGCGCCCTGACCGGGAAAGAGATACGCGACTGTCATTTTCGGCTACTCCCTCTGTGTCCTTTGTCCTCGCGCTGTGCGCCCTCTGCGTTGGTTTGGTGTGTGTGCTTGCTGCCCGGGGCGCCGGTGGGCAGGCAACTCACGGTTGTCAAGCAGTTATTCAGTAGCGCGGCGTGGTGTTACGACCTGCCTACCGTTGTAGATGCCGCAGGTGGGGCAGACGCGATGAGGAACTCTCCGGCTGCTGCACGTGGGGCACTGGCTTGTAAGGATACGCGAGCGGCCGGTGTGCGCCATGCGTTTGTTCTGGCGGGCACGGGAACGTCGCCGTTTAGGTAGTGGCGGCATTTTTTAAAGGCCTTTCCGGCTTTGAGAGCCTAATGGTCTTAGGTTATTCTTCATCGTCGATAGTTTCGACGCGGGTCTATGTTCCTTCCTCGATCAGGTTAGTCGTCAGATTTGTGTGCCCATAGCTCCTGGAGCTTGGCCCACTCACTGCGAGCGGGTACGGGCGGGCACTTGCAGGATACCGTATTGCGGTCGACTCCGCACTGCGGACAGAGGCCGAGGCAGTCGGCTTTGCAGACGGGGTTCTGCGGCTCATACATTATCAAGTACTGCCGAACGGCGTCGGAGACATCAAGATGATGCTGTTCGTTGATCTGCAGGTCTTCTGACGTGTCGCGTTCCGGCATCTTGCGGCCGGTGGCGATATCGATTACGGGGAAGAACTCTTCTTCGAACGAGAATTGCAGTTTGTGAGGGTAGGGCTTGAGGCAGAGGGAGCATGTCTGCTCATTCTCGGCGTCGCATGTGGCGGAGACGAGGATTCCGGCGTCTGTGCGCATGAGGTCGGCCTCGCAGTTGACGACGGCGCTGTCCACGTCTTCACCGATGAAGCCGTAGGATCGGCGCGCGCCGATGGGTTCCTGCATGAGGGCGCTGACGTTTACTAACATGTTGGATTTTACATTCGGGGGTTGGCGGTTATTGCCACCTCTTTAGATTCCTCGACTGCGCTCGGAATGACAAGGGCGGAGGGTTGTCCTTCGACAAGCTCAGGACGAACGGGGCGGAGGTGTTGTTATGAGGTGGAAGCGCTCAGTAGTTCAGGGAAATAGTTTGCGAAGAAGCCTCTGTCGCGTGTAAGGAAGCGGTCAGCAGTTGCAGCAGCGTGGGCACCGATGAGGAAGTCTGCGATTATCCGGTTCCGAGGCCCGCCAGAGGCACGATAGCGCTTCCACCTTAAACCGGCCTCGTAGGACGTGGAACGGTCAATTTGGGAGACGGTGATGCCCATTCTTTCCAATGCGCCGTCCAACGATGCGCGATCTGTAAACGCTGGGACAAGCTCCGCGTACACGATGTCACATACGATGATTGCGCCCGCTTCATAGGCATCTCTCAGCCATTCCCGAGACCGGGGGGCATGCTCATCACTTGCGAGGAAGACATCGAGAAGAATGTTCGTGTCGACAGCGGTGATCATCTGCCTCGAATCTCTTCAATGTAGTCATCGACACTGACGCCTTCGCCCAAGGCGTCTCTGCCAAGGATGCCGTATACCTGGTCGACCGGGTGTGTGGCGGAACCGCGCTTCCTGATAAGTAGTCCCTGTTCCGTCAAAGTGATTTCGACTTCGATGTTGTGGTGCATTCCGAGGCGGTCGCGGAGCGCCTTGGGAATCGTAATCTGGCCTCGTTCAGATATACGCATGATTTCCTCAGTATGAATCACGGATCAATTTAATCATACTCCTTATGGGCAAAGTGAGGAAGCATCGCTCCCGAGGGGGAGGCCTCTTATTCTTCGGGGGTGGGGGCGCCGGTGACTTCGCGGGTGAAGTCGACTATCTCTTTGAGGCTGGTGCCGGGGCCGAAGATGCCCGCGATGCCCATGTTGGTGAGGGCTTCGTAGTCTTCCTTGGGGATGATCCCACCGGAGAAGACGGGGATATCAAGGCCGTTCTCGCGCAGGCCATTGACGATGGCGGGGAGAAGATCAAGGTGGGCGCCCGAGAGGATGCTGAGGCCGATGGCGTCCACGTCTTCCTGCACGGCGGCCTGGACAATCATCTCAGGCGTCTGGCGGATGCCGGTGTAGATGACTTCAAAGCCGGCGTCGCGCAGGGCGCGGGCGACGACCTTCGCGCCGCGGTCGTGGCCGTCAAGGCCGGGCTTGGCAATCAGGACCCGGGCGGGGGCGGTTGCTGTTGTCATTGCTGTCGCTCCTCTCCGTGGGGCGGGCGCTCTATGACGCGCCGCCCTAGTGCGCTGCGTCTTCCGCGGGCTGTGTGCGGTTCATGCCCGCGTGGGCCGCGTCACGCTGCGAAATCAATACCAGCGTACCGAGAAAATCAAGGGGGTGAACGGCGCGGAGAACATTGGTGGGCTCGCCGTCGTCGACGATGATGCGGACGCCTGCCGCGCGGACCCGCTCCTCAACGGCCACAGGATCGTCGGTCTCAAGGACGACTGCGTGAAGACCCTCGCCCATGAGTTTGAGGGCGCGGGCGACGGGGCCGTCATCTCGCAGATCTTGCGCGAATTCGACCTCGGCGTCACCGGCGTCGAGCCATGCGGTGTCCATGCCGAATCCCTCGGAGACGGCACGGCGCTTGAGCGGCATTCGGAACAGGTGCTGCCATGTGGCCGCCGCCGTGCCAACATCTTCAGTGCGGATGGTGACGTGGTGGAGGCCGATGTCACGGGACGTGCCGGGGGTGAAAAGGGTGGTTTCCTTAATCTCAACGGGGACGCCGCCGGTGCTGGTAGGGCTGATGATGGTGTTCTTGCCGGTGATGCCCTGTTGGGCTTCATGGACTATAAATTCGGCACCGCGGCCCTTGATCTCCTCGGTGGCCTGCTCAACGTCCTCGACGTGGAAGCTGACGTGGTGCATGCCCTCGCCGCGCTCTTCAAGCTGCTTGGCCAAGGGACTGTCGTCGGTTGTGGGCTGCAGAAGCAGGATGCGGCCGACGCGTAGAGGGATGATGGCGGCGCGGTAGCCTTCGTCCTGCGCCTCTCGTTTGACGGTGGCGGTGAGGCCGAGCACGTCTTCAAATTTCTGGGCGGCTTCGTCGATATCGCGGACAAGGAGGCCGACCTGGTCAAATCGCTTCAGGAGGAGGTCGTTTTGGTCTGTCATTGTGATTGCCTTTCTGAGCGGTCTAGTTGCGTTGGTTGATCATGATGAGGGTTCCGAAGAAGTCCTTGGGGTGGACGACACGGATGATGCTGTCTCCCTCCGGGTCCTCGATAACACGGATGCCCTGCGCTTTCACATGCTCCGCAAGGCCGGCGGCGTCACTGCTTTCAAGGACGATGCCAAAGACGCCGGGGCCGCGCTCGCTGATGAACTTGGCCAGCGGACCCTCGTCTGAGGTCGGTTGCGCGAATTCAACTTCGGCACTTCCTACACCCATCCAACCAGCGATGATGTCGGCATTCTCACGCTCCGATGTCCGGTCGAGGGTGAGACCAAAGCTCTTGGTCCAGTTCGCCACCGCAGCGTCACGGTCCGGGGTGGCGATGGTGATGTGGTGAAGGCTGAGATCGTGTTCAGTGGGGGTGCGGCGCGTGATCTGGGCGACTTCTGTGAGGACGCCGTTGGCGGCGCGGGGGTGGACGAATTCAACGTCGCCCACAAACCCGGTCTCCGGTTCACCCTGGATAATCTGCACCTCACGCTCTTTCAGGGTGGCAATGGCCTGCAGAATGTCGTCAACTTCAAAGCAGATATGCTGGATGCCCTCGCCGCGCCGCGCCATGAAACGCCCCACGGCGCTTTCCGGGTCTGTCGGCTCCATCAGCTCAAACCGCACGTCTGCGGTGGGCACGAGGGCGGCTATGAGGCCACGTTCCGGGATGGGCTCCTGGACGGCGATCTTAAGCCCAAAAACGCGCTCAAACGCGTCTGTGGCTTCTTTCAGGTCACGAACGACGACGCCGATATGGTCGATGCTGGTAAACATTTTTTTGAACTTGGCCTCCTCGGTTTGCGTTACGCGTTTGTGATGATTTGCTTCGTTTTGGATTCCTCGGCTGCGCTCGGAATGACAGAAGGTATTGGGAATGACGGAAAGGTTAGACGACGAGTAGCTCCTTGTGCATGCCGAAGACGCCGCGGAGGACGTCACAGATCTCGCCGGTGGTGGCACTGGCCTCGACGCAGTCGATGATAGCGGGCATGGTGTTCTCGTTGCTCCTCGCGACCTTCTCAAGGTTCTCAAGGGCGGCCTGCGCCTTGTGACCGTCACGATCGCGGCGCACCTGATTGAGTCGGTCAACCTGGCGCCTGGTCTCCTCCGGGTCGATGCGGAGAATCTCCATGGGCGTCTCGTCGCCAGAGGTGAAGGAGTTGACGCCGACGACGGTGCGCTCGCGGCTTTCGACCTGCGTCTGGTACTTGTATGACGCGTCACCGATCTCCTGCTGTTGGAATCCGTTCTCGATGGCGCGGACCGCGCCACCGGCCTTGTCGATCTGCTCGATGTAGGCGCGGGCCTCTTCTTCCAGCTTGTCGGTCATGGCTTCGACGAAATAGGAGCCAGCGAGCGGGTCGACTGTGTCCGTGACGCCGGACTCGTAGGCCAGCACCTGCTGCGTGCGGAGTGAGAGTGTCACCGCATCCTCAGAGGGCAGGGCAAGGGCTTCGTCCTTGGAGTTGACGTGGAGGGACTGGGTGCCGCCGAGAACGGCGGCGAGGGCCTGCAGGGTAGAGCGGACAACGTTGTTGTCGGGCTGCTGGGCCGTGAGTGTCACGCCAGCCGTCTGGGTATGGAATCGGAGCATCTGGGAGCGGGGGTTCTCAGAACCAAACCGCTCAACCATGATCTTCGCCCAGAGCCGTCGGGCGGCGCGGTATTTGGCGACCTCTTCAAGGAGGTTGGACTGGGCGACAAAGAAGAAAGAGAGCTGCGGGCCGAAGTCATCAACCTTGAGACCGGCCTCGATAGCGGCATCGACGTAAGCGATGGCGTCGGCGAGCGTGAAAGCGATCTCCTGCGCGGCGGTGCAGCCGGCCTCGCGCATGTGGTAGCCGCTGATGGAGATGGTGTTCCACGCGGGGGTCTCCGTGGCGCAGTACTCAAAGAGGTCCGTGATGAGGCGCATGGACGGGGCAGGGGGATAGATGTAGGTTCCGCGCGCGATGTATTCCTTGAGGATGTCGTTCTGGACGGTGCCGCGGAGTTCCTTGGTGGGGACGCCCTCTCGGCGGGCGACGGCGATGTAGTAGGCGAGGAGGATGCTGGCGGTGGCGTTGATGGTCATGGACGTTGAAACCTTGGCGAGGTCGATGTTGTCAAAGACGATGGCCATGTCCTCAACGTGGGAGACAGGGACGCCGACCTTGCCGACCTCACCGAGGGCGAGCGGGGCATCGGAGTCGTAGCCCGTCTGCGTTGGTAGATCGAAGGCCATAGAGAGGCCGGTCTGTCCCTGCTCAAGCAGGTACTGGTAGCGGCGGTTTGTCTCCTCCGCAGAGGCGAAGCCGGCGTACTGGCGCATAGTCCAGAGTCGGCCGCGGTACATGGTGGGCTGGACGCCACGAGTGAAGGGGAAGCGGGCGGGGTAGCCGACCTTGCTGGCGTATTCCGAGCTTGCGACATCGCTCTCGTCATAGAGCGGCTCGATCTCGATCTCGGAGGTGGTCTCGAATCGCTCCTGCCGTTCCTTGTTGCGGGCGACGGCGGGGCCGTAGACACTTTCAAGCCACTGTTCCTTGGACATGTCTGAACCGTTTGTCACAGGCTCATCCTCCCCACCATGATCATGTCGACGGGCGCATTGTTAGCGCCGTTGCGCCGCAATTGTACTCGCAATAGGATACAGCGCGCGTAAATGGCACGCTAGTTGGGGACGGGTAGGCAGTGCCTACGGCCAAAGTTCGCGATCAGGATTGATTGGTACTTGGGGTTGGCGCACCGCGTTCCTGTTTTGGCGAGAATGAGGAGGGGAGACGGCGCTATGCGCCGTACTGGATTCCCGCTTTCGCGGGAATGACGAGGGGGGTTCGCCCTTCGACAGGCTCAGGGTGAACAGGGTGAGTCACCCCCACCCTAGCCCTCCCCCATCAAGGGGGAGGGGATATGACATTAGGTAGTGGCGGCTTCCGGGTCGAGTTCGATCTGCTCAATCTCTTCCATGAGGGCGGAGACGAACTCGGACTCGGGAACGACGCGGACCTTCTGGCCCTTGCGGAAGATGATGCCGCGGCCGTTGCCTGCGGCGATTCCGACGTCGGCGTCCTTGGCCTCGCCGGGGCCGTTGACCTCACAGCCCATGACGGCCACGCGCACGGGCTTGTCCACCTGCTTGAGCGCTTCATCCACCATCTCGGAGTACTTGATGATGTCAACGTCGGCGCGGCCGCAGGACGGGCAGGCGATGAGCGTGACGCCCTTGTTGCGCATGTTGAGCGACTTGAGGATGTCCCATCCGGCCTCGACCTCTCGCACGGGGTCGCCGGCGAGGGAGACGCGGATGGTGTCGCCGATGCCTTCATAGAGGAGGTGGCCAAGGCCGACGGCGCTGCGGATCGAGCCGCTGGACGGCGTGCCCGCTTCCGTAATGCCCAGGTGCAGAGGATAGTCAGTCTGCTCGGCGACGCGCTGGTAAGCCTCGATGGTCATCGGAACATCGAATCCCTTGACGGAGATCTTGATCTGGTCGAAGTCCATCTCTTCAAGGATTCCGACTTCCCACAGGGCGGTCGCAACCATGTGGTCGACGACGGTGTATTCGCCCTCGCCTTCCTGGCTGGCCTTGGCGAGCTTGTTGACGCCGTCCGCGAGGCGATGGAAATCGCCGGTTTTGCCGATGCCGCCGATGGGCGGCAGGGAGCCGAAGTTGACGCCGATGCGGATGGGAATCTCATATTCCTTGGCGAGCGTGACGACCTCACGAACCTTGTCAGCGTCACGGATGTTGCCGGGGTTCAGGCGGATGCCGCTGACACCGCTACGGATGGCCTCAAGGGCGAGCAGGTGATGGAAGTGGATGTCCGCGATGACGGGGATGGGGGCGCGGCTGCAGATCTCCTTGAGGGCCTTGGCGGCGTCCATGTTGGGGACGGCGCAGCGGATGATGTCACACCCGGCGGCGGCAACCTCATATGTCTGCATGATGGTGGCTTCGGCATCGCGCGTGTCCGTCTTGGTCATGGACTGGACGGCGATGGGGGCATCCCCTCCGACGGGGACGTTGCCTACGTGGATTTGCCGAGAAACACGTCGCTCCGGCATGGTCTTTTCTCCTACTGGTAAGGCGACTGAATTCTACCTACAAGATACCACAGGGGTGGTAGGTTGGCGGGTGGTTGAGATGGGTTGTTAGGAAAGGGCTATGGGACTTGCCAAGGATTCACTTTCCCACTTGTTGCAAATCGGCGGCAGATTCTCCCGTAGAATTACGCCCGTTGAAGGCAACTTCCACAGCCTCTTGTATTACATTTGGGGGTACTACTATAGCGAGGCCGGAGTTTTCTTCGAAAATCATCCTTGGCCGTTCCGTCTGTACACTGATCGCGATTTCCCGATACGGCATGTAGGACGAGACCATTCCAATCAGCCCGCATCTATCGTTGCGTTTAGTTCCAGTAATTGATGTGAGTTCTGGCTTGAGAAGAACTGGGCCGCCACTGTTACCAGGAAAAACGGAGGCGTCTATCAAAAAAGTTCTAGCATTGCCCTTCGCCCAATCCTGAACGCGCGCCATAATGCCCTGCCTAGCCACTACGTAGTTGCGTTCATCGCCCGCCTCTCCCAAGGGAAAGCCCAATACAAATACGCCATCTCCTTCGCTAACTTCAATTTCCCGGGCTTGGGCAAGTGTGAAAGTGTTGACATCATGAGCGAAGAACTCGAATTCAATACCATCCGCTTCTAACAGTCGAGTATTGACTGGCAGGACAGCCACGTCTGCCTCAGGATCTGGATGGACGAACCAAGAATCTGAGCCGTCAGTGCCTTTCAATGGTATTGAGTATAACTTTGATACCGTGCCCATTGGTCTATTCAGACGGGCCTGAAGAGGGGCTTCCTGCTTAGCAGCTTTCTCATAGACATGACGATTGGTTACTAAGTAGACCCGATACATCTTGGCTCCACTTTCATTGGTTTCCCCACTGGGATAGCCATACAAAAAACCCGTTGCAGTGTATTGCATCGCTCCTTCTTTTGAAGCGCTACCTAGAGCGACCACAGTGTTCAGATAACCCGGTGGAATCAGAGCCATTGGAACCTCCAAGACACAGGACTCAGTTGCATCATCTCTCTTATGACCGCGCTTCCCCGCTTTTTAGCCGTGTCACAGCGCATCATCTTCTTAGCTTAGGGTGTGAAAGTCAGTACATATGTGTGATTTTAGCACATACAATAGCTATCTGTAGTGCTATTCGAATGCATTACATGCCCACACTGAAGTGTGTGAGCGCTCTAGATTCTTCGCTGCCCTCAGAATGACATGAGGCCGCCCTTCGGGCGGCACTGGATTCCCGCTTTCGCGGGAATGACGAACTGGGCTCACCCTTCGACAGGCTCAGGGCGAACGGGTAACTGCGTTACGGCTCTCGGTTCGCGTTCCGGGTTGTCTGACCAAGGTAGTTTGGTAGCCGCGTTCCAGCATGCTTGCCAGATGAGTCTTTAGATTCCTCGACTACGCTCGGAATGCCTGCTGGGCGAGTTAGGGGAGGATGGAGTCTCCCTGGAGGAGGCGGGGGAGGTCTATGCCGACGGTGACGAAGAGGACCATCGAGAGCAGGAAGACGAAGCCGATGAGGTGGACGACGTTTTCGCGTTCGGGCGAGAGGCGTCGTCCGCGTCGGACCACTTCCAGGATGAGGAACGGGATGCGGCCGCCGTCGAGGGCAGGGATGGGCAGCAGGTTCAGGATGCCCAGGTTGAGGCTCAGCAGGGCGACGATGATCAGCAGAGAGATCGGGCCGTCCTGCGCTGCCTCACCCGTCGCCTGCGCGATACCGACCGGTCCCGCGATGCCGGGGTTGGTGGAGGAGCTAATAGCGCGACGGATTTCCGTGGCAGTGCCCGTGATGACGTTGCCCATGAGCACGATGCCGTTCCACGGCGCTTGCCAGACGGGGGCGGCGCGTCGTTCAAAGACGGGGTTGAGCAAGCGAATCGACACACCCATCGGGCCCTCGCCAGGCGGAGGATTGGCACGCGGGGCAAGGTAGACGGCTAACGGGACGCTCCCACGCATGACTCGCAGCTCTATCGCATTACCGTCGGCGCGGCTGATGCGGTCGGAGAGTTGGCCGAGAGTGAGCACGTCCTGGCCATCCACGCCGCGTATGACATCGCCCACACGGAGGTCAGCTTCGTCCGCGGGGGAGCCGGGCACGACTTCTTGAATCACGATTTCGCTGTCAACGAGGCGCTCGACGGGCAGGGAGGCGAGGGCGCTGAAGATGAACCACGCGAACAGGATGTTCACGGCGGAACCGGCGACGAGCACAGTGGCACGCGCCCAGACGGGTTTGCCGGCGTAGCCGTCCGGCACGGTTGGGTCGCTTTCACCCTCCAGGCGGACGAACCCGCCGACGGGAATCCAGTTCAGGGAGTAGACGATGCCGTTGCGCCAGATGCCCTTGAGGCGGGGCGGAAAGCCGATGCCGAGCTCACGGACGCGGATGCCGAGTATGCGCGCCGCCCAGAAGTGGCCAAGCTCATGGATGAGCACGAGGAAGCTCAGTACGACGACGAAGGCGGCGATGGTGACGAGGATGGACATTGTCACCGCGCCTTTGCCGAGTCTCGGACATGGTCGCGGGCCCACATGTCCGCCGCAAGAAGGTCGTCAAGGGTTGGCCGGCTCACGGGCGTGTGAGCGTCAAGCGCAACCATGATCAGAGACGGTATGGAGGTGAAGGAGATTGCACCGGAGAGAAAGAGTTCGACCGCGATTTCGTCGGCAGCGTTGAGGACGGCGGGGTAAGTCTTACCGCTTCGGGCAGCATCGACGGCGAGCCAGAAACACGGGAATCGACCACGCTCCAGCGCTTCGAAAGTGTGGTCAATCGAGTAGTCCAACTCCCGCCAATCAGAAGGGCGCTCGATGCGCTCCGGGTATGCCAGCGCGTATTGGATGGGGAGTCGCATATCCGGCATGGAGAGCTGCGCCTTGAGCATGCCGTTGGTGAACTCGACCATCGAGTGGTTGATGCTTTGTCGATGAATCATGACATCAATTTGGTCGTAGCCAACGTCGTAGAGCCAGCGCGCCTCTATGACTTCAAGCGCCTTGTTCATCAGCGTGGCGGAGTCGATGGTGACTTTAGGCCCCATACGCCACGTGGGGTGCGCCAGCGCCTCTTCGGGCGTGACGGATTCAAGCTCCGCATCGTCCCGAGCATAGAAAGGACCACCGGAAGCGGTGAGGATCAGGCGGCTTATCGCTTCCTTCGGCTCGCCGGCCAGACATTGCCAGAGGGCGCTGTGCTCACTGTCGACGGGGAGGAGAGCCGCGCCGGTTCGGGCAACCTCGCTCATCACGAGTTCACCCGCGACGACGAGGATTTCCTTGCTGGCAAAGGCGAGCGTCTTGCCCTCCTTGATGGCGGCGAGGGCGGGGGCAAGGGCGGCGAGGCCGGGTATGGCGAGGACGACGGTGTCCACGTCCGGGCTGCCCGCGATGTGGGCGAGGCCCTCCGGGGTGGCGGCGTCGCCCGTTGCCGAGAGGGCGGGCTGAAACTCTGCCATCTGCTCCTGAAAGGCGTCGCTGTCGTGTCCCGCGGCAAGCGCGACCACGCGGAAACGGTCGGCATTTCGGCGGACAACGTCCAACGTCTGCGTGCCGATGGAGCCGGTTGATCCAAGGACGGCGATACGTTTCTGCGACTGATTCATGTCATTCCATAGTAGTGACGATGGTGACATAGACAAGAACGGCGGGGAGAATCGGCAGAAGGGAATCGAGCCGGTCAAGGATGCCGCCGTGGCCGGGGAGAAGCTGGCCGGAGTCCTTGACGCCTGCCGTTCGCTTGAGCCAGGACTCGGCCAAGTCTCCCAGTTGGCCAAGCACGGAGAGACCTGCGCCGAGGGCTATGGCCGTTGCAAGTGGGAGGGCGTCCAAATCGATGAACGCGGCAAAGGCGGCGCTAACCACAGCCGCGCCGATGATTCCGCCAATCGCGCCCTCCCACGTCTTACTGGGGCTGATTGCCGGGACGAGTTTGTGGCGGCCAATGAGGCTGCCGACCGCGTAGGCGGCGGTGTCGGAGGCGAACGTGATAAGGATGGCATACCCAAGCCAGGCGAGGCCGTCCGGTTTCTCCCGCAGTAAGAGGCCGGCGGCGAGGAACACAGCAGGATAGACGGCGGCGATGACGGTAGCAACCCAAGCCTGTGCGCCGCTCCAGGTTCGGAGTCTGAACGCGAACAGCGCGGCTCCCAGCGTTCCGCCTCCGATGACGGTCAGGGCAATAAGGGCAGGGGAGGCGTCGTCGGTTGAGGCAGAAAAGAGGAACGCGCCGGCAAGCAGGGCTGAGACAGGCCAGACGACATGGCCCATGGGCCGCAGGAGCATGCGGAGTTCCCAGATGCCCAGGAATGTTGCGGCCGCCGTGACGAGTAGAAGAGGGATACTGCCCAGCCAGACGGCGGCGGCGAGGATCGGGATGCCGACGGCGGCGGTGGCGAGGCGGAGAGGCAGGGAATCCCGGCTACTCGCCGTGTTGTCCTGGTTGTTCGTACCCATAAGGAGATTATGGGGGAATGCCAATACTCCGTAGAATGTGGCAGAAGGCCGATATACTCGATAGAGACAGTTGAGGCAGCCAATGAACTTGCGCGATTACATAACCGTAAACTCAGAATCGGAAGCCTGCATCGCCGAGACAGACGTTCCCGTCTCGGTCATTTTGGACAAGCTGGCCGATGGCCTTGATGTCAATGAAATCACTCGTTCTTTCCCCTCCGTGTCCAAGGATGCCATCAAGGCTGCCATTCTCTATGCCTCTGAATTGGCAAGGCATGTGGGGCTGGGCCATGACGACGTTGTCGCCAACGTGAGCAGAGACGACGTGCTTGAAACGCTTAGAGCGAACAAACCGGTCATGGTCGAGCGGTTCGGCATTACCGATCTGGCCCTGTTCGGCTCGTATGCTCGGGATACGGCGGTAAAGGGCAGCGACGTCGACATTCTCGTCGGATTTGATGGCCGCGCTACATCCAAGGCCTTCTTTGGGCTGCAAGCATTTCTGGAGGACCTGTTGAGACGTCGCGTCGATCTGGTTACCCAGAACGCCCTACGTCCCGAGTTGAGGCCCCGAATAGAGCAAGAAGCCGTGCATGTCTGAGACACGGGAAAACTCCCGAGATTGGCGTCTCTATGTTCAGGACATGATCGGATTTGCGGAGAAGGCATTATCGTACGTTGAGGGCATGAGCCAGGCCAATTTCCTTGCCGATGAACGCACGTATGATGCCGTGCTGCGGAATCTTGAATTAATCGGTGAGGCTGCCACCCACGTTCCAGTAGACGCGCGTCAACTACAGGAAGCAGTCGAGTGGGGAAGCATCATCGGCGCGCGCAATCGAATCGCTCATGTGTATCTCGGAATTGACGACAATATCATCTGGGACGTGCTAGTCAACGACCTACCAGTATTGGTAAGGGAATTGAGAGCGATGCTTGACTCAAACCCGTAATGACGGTGGAGTCTATTCTCCGTCCAGGGCGCCGAAGCGGCGTTTGCGGGCGGCGTAAGAGTCGAGGGCCTTTCGCACTTCTTCGGGGCCGAAGTCCGGCCAAAGGGTTGGGGTGAAGTAGAGCTCGGCGTAGGCGGCCTGCCAGAGCAGGAAATTGCTGATACGCAGTTCGCCGCCGGTGCGGATGATGAGGTCCGGGTCGGGCAGGCCGTTGGTGAACAGGCGACTGGCGAAGGTGGATTCGTTTACGTCGTCGGGAGTGATATCATCCCGCAACAGGGTTCTGGCCGCTTCAAGGATCTCCTCGCGGCCTCCGTAGTCGAACGCGACGCTGAGAGTGATGCCGGTGTTGCCCTTGGTCATGTCAACGACACGGTCGATGGCGGCGGCGATGTCCGGGTTGATGCGATCCTTGCGTCCGAGGTGGACCAGCCGCGCGCCTTCCTGATGGAGGCGAGGGGCGTCCTGCTTGATGGCTTCGGCGGCAAGCGTCATTAAGCCTTCGACCTCTTCGGATGGGCGCCGCCAGTTCTCGGTTGAAAAGGCGTAGAGGGTCAGGTAGCGGACGCCGCGCTCAGAGAACGCGCGGACGACATCATGCAGCTTGATGCGGCCATGCTGATGGCCCTGTTCGCGGGGGAGCTCCCGTTCTCGCGCCCACCGTCCGTTGCCATCCATGACGATGGCGACGTGCTGCGGGGCGGCGGTGTTATCTACGTGTTCCGACGGCGTCATGCGCGGGCTATTTCAGCGCTAGACTTCCATGACGGCCGCTTCCTTGGCCGCCCCCATCTCATCGACCTGGCCGGTGTAGCGGTCCGTGATCTTCTGGAGCTGGTCTTCCGCCCGGCGCTCGTCATCTTCTGAGATTTCCTTGTCACGCTGCAGGCGGCGGAGGTGATCCATGGCGTCGCGGCGGACGTTGCGTATCGCCACACGCTCATCTTCGGCCTTGGAACGGACCAGTCGGCTCATCTCCTTGCGGCGTTCCTCCGTCATCTGGGGTATGGGAATACGGAGCAGCTGGCCGTCGACGGCGGGCGAAAGGCCGAGATCCGTCTGGAGGATAGCGCGTTCGATAGCGACCGTGGCGGAGCGATCATAGGGCTGTACAACAAGGAGGCGCGGCTCGGGGGCGGTGATTGTCGCCAGCTGCTTGAGCGGGGTTGGCGTGCCGTAGTAGTCGATCCGGAGCTCCTCGATCAGGGTAGGGGAGGCGCGGCCAGTGCGGATGCCTGCCAGCTCGCGGTCAAGAACTTCGCAGGTGACCTGCATTCGATGCTCGGCATCGTCGAGAATCTGCTGCGTCATGGCTTGTCCTCCCCCGGGCGGGCGCTCACCGTGTGCCGTCTGAGTTGACGAGCGTGCCGACCGTCTCTCCCTTCAGTATTCTGCCAAGACTTCCAGTGTCAAAGATGTCAAAGACGACGATGGGCAAGCTGTTGTCCATGCATAGAGTAAGGGCGGTGCTGTCCATGACGCCGAGCCGCAGATTGAGGGCTTCCATGTAGCTGATTGCGGAATAGCGTTTCGCGTCAGGCTGCTCATTGGGGTCGGCGTCGTAGATTCCGTCCACCTTGTTCTTGGACATGAGGAGGACGTCCGCGCCCACTTCCACGGCGCGCAGGGAGGCAGCCGTGTCCGTGGTCATGTACGGGTTGCCGGTTCCGGCGGCGAATATGACGACGCGCCCTTTCTCCATGTGCCGGATGGCGCGGCGGCGGATGTACGGCTCCGCGACGGCCTGGATGGCGATGGCGGAGAGGGTGCGGACATCCGCGCCGAGGCTCTCAAGGGTGGTCTGGAGGGCAAGAGCGTTGATGACGGTGGCCAACATGCCGGAGTAGTCGGCGGTGGCGCGATCCATGCCGGATTCCTCAGCGATTCTGCCGCGCCAGATGTTGCCGCCGCCCACGACGATACCCATCTGCACGCCGGTCTGCAGAACATCGGAGATCTCGGTTGCAACGACACGGACGGTATCGACGTCAATGCCGGACTGGCGAGGGCCCATCAGCGCCTCGCCGCTGAGCTTGAGGAGGACTCGCCGCGGTTTGTCGCCGTCCAGAGCCTCGTTCCTTTCTCCTTTGCCTCAGCTGTCGGAGGGTTCACCCTTCGACAGGCTCAGGGTGAACGGAGGGGTATTAGCTATTCCTCGCCGATGCCGTAGCGGGCGAATCGCCTGATGACGATATTCTCGCCGACCTTGGCGACGGTGTCAGTCAGAAGATTGGCAATCGTTTGGCTTGCGTCCTTGACGAACGGTTGGTGGAGGAGACGTGGCTCTCCGGAGGACGTGTCAAGGTCATCAAGTGGAATCTCATCGTCGATGGCCTGCGGATTCATCGCGGCGACCTGGAGGGCGATGTTGTGGGCGAGCTCCCTGAAATCCTCGGTACGGGCGACGAAATCCGTCTCGCAGTTGAGTTCAACGATGACGCCGATGCGACCGCCGGCGTGGACGTAGGTCTCAATGAGTCCCTCGTTTGCCGCGCGGGAGGCTTTCTTGGCGACGGTGGCGATGCCGCGTTCCTTGAGCAGGTCGCTCGCCTTGTCCATGTCACCCTGCGCGTCCTCGAGGGCGCGTTTGCAGTCCATGATGCCCGCGCCGGTGCGCTCTCTCAGTTCCTTGATGGCGTCAGCCGAGACTGTTGTCACTCCACACTCCTGTCGTCATTATTCGCGCGCCGTCCGTGTCAGGCGGCGCGGTTAGTGCTCTTTCTTATTGAAACCTTGCGTGGTTGCAGGTTTGTGTCTTGTCAGATTGCTTTGGGTCAGGGCAGGGGGCGTCAGGTGGTCGCTGTGGCGGCCTCACCTTCCTGCCTCATGTTCTGCCCTTCGGTTGCGCCCTCAATGATGGCGTCGGCGATGTGGGAGGTCATCAGGCGGAGGGCGCGGATGGCGTCATCATTGCCGGGGATGGGGTAGTCAATGAGGTCAACATTGCAGTCCGTGTCCGCGATGGCGACGATGGGAATGCCCATCTTGCGCCCCTCGGCGATTGCGATCTTTTCGCGGGCAGCATCGATCACATAGATGGCACCCGGCATCTCGGTCATCTCCTTGATGCCGCCGAGATAGCGGTTGAGCTTGGCGATGCGGTCCTCAAGGCGTCCGGCCTCCTTCTTGGGCAGGAAGGCGAATTCTCCCTTGGAGCGGCGATCCTCCTGCCGGACAAGGTAGTCGATGCGTGACTGAATGGTGCGGAAGTTGGTGAGGGTGCCGCCCAGCCAACGCTGGTTGACCCACGGCTGATCTGCGCGGGTGGCCTCGGACGAGATTGCGTCCTGCGCCTGCTTTTTGGTGCCGACAAAGAGCACCTTCTTGCCGGACTTTGCAACCTCACGGACGAACTCGGCGGCGGCCTCAAGGCGATTGAGGGTCTTCTGGAGATCGATGATGTGGATGCCGTTGCGCTGCGTGAACACAAACGGCTTCATCTTGGGGTGCCAGCGGCGGGTGGGATGTCCGAAATGAACTCCGGCCTCCAGCAGGCTCTTCATGGTGATTTCAGGCTTATCGCCGTTTTCGGGAATCGGCGGCGTGTCCGCCGTTGCCTGAATCGTTGCCGTATCCTCGCCGGCCGTTGTTGTCCCACCGTCAGTCGTCAAGAGCCACCCCTTTGAATCCGCACTGTCTATCCGGCTCAGTATAGCATGCAGGGCATGAGCTACTCAGGTTGACCTCAGATACGGGCGCACATACAATCTTATGTGCCGCTGATAGGAAAAACGGGGAAACCAATGGCACCACGATACGACTATGATTGCCCAGAGTGCGACCTGCGCTTTGAGCTTCGACAGAGTTTCGATGCGGAGCCCGTTGCACCGTGTCCGACGTGCAATGCGGAGAGCAAGCGGGTGCTGCACGTTCCGCAGGTTGTGTACAACGCGGACGGATTCTATACCAGCGAGCAGAAGAAGACCGGCTTCGGCAGCTATTGGAACCGCAAGGCGGAGGCCGAGGACCAGGGCAAGATGGATCCGGACACGGGAGTGGGCGCGTACTAGACAGCCGCAGCCATTCCGCTTTCCATCGGATATTTTCGTACTGATCAGCACCAAACGGGACTAACAACCATGCCGATGTATGACTACGTGTGCGAAGACTGCCCGCACGAATTCACCGTGCGGCAGGGGTATCACGACCCTCGAGTAGCGACATGCCCGACATGCGGCGGCAAAGGGAAGCAGCGTATCTCCATGCCCGCCGTCGTGTTCAAGGGCAGCGGTTTCTATGTGAATGATTACGGCGGCAGGAAGACGGGACAGCCGCCTGCCAAGGACTCAGGAGACGCCGGCGGTGATTCCGGCGGTGGTGGCGATGATCACGACCACTCGTCCAACGGCGCTTCTGAGCACTCTCATCCGCACCCGCATCCCCATCCGCATTAGGTTCTGCGATTACGCTTGGTCCCCGTTCGGGAGCCCCCTTCGACTACGCTCAGGGCGAACGGAGGGACGGCGCTGCGCGCCGTACTGGATTCCCGCTTTCGCGGGAATGACGAATGGGCGGGGTAGCTGATGCGGGTTGTTATTCAGCGGGTTTCACGGGCGAGTGCGCGCGTTGACGCCGAGATTGTTGGGGAGATCGGGCAGGGCGCGCTGATCCTGGCCGGTGTGAAGGACGGCGACACCGAGGACGATGTCCGTTATCTCGCGGGCAAGATTCCAAACCTTCGCATCATTGCCGATGGTGACAAGCATTTCGAGAGTTCCGTTATGGAGACGGGCGGCTCGGCGCTTGTGGTCAGCCAGTTCACTCTGTACGCAGATACGCGCAAGGGACGGAGGCCGAGCTTCCTGGAGGCAGCGCAGCCCGCGGAGGCTGAGCGGCTCTATGAACTGCTGGTCACTGAGCTGCGCGGGCAGGGGTTGACGGTCGAGACGGGACGCTTCGGAGCGATTATGGACGTAGAGCTGGTCAACGACGGGCCGGTGACGATTATTATCGACAGCGCGGACAGGCAGCGGGCGAGACGCGGCTAGCCTCCAAGGTCCGGCGGTCTGATGGTCAGTTCGAATGAGATCAGCGCCAACACGATAGCCACGATCAGCACCAGCGAGATACCGACGAACCACGGGATGTATTTCTGGAGCGGCAACGGTTCTTCCGGTCGTCTTAGAGGCGGCCACGTGGCGCCTCGGTAGGCCAGAACCAGGTTTTCCAGTGATTTGCCGGCGATAACAGTGACACCAGCCTCCTCCACACGCTCGCGTGCGGCGTCCGAAAGTTCTCCGTCAGTGATTAGAAAGGCAGCCGTCGCCTGAAGCGAGTCCTTTTGGTTGCTGAACTCCTCCACGACGGACGGGTTGAGTTTCTCGGGCGACACACCGAACTCGAATCGCGCGATGGCGCGGTGGCCGCGACCATGGAGGATAATGAGATCGCCGATGGGCGGCTCCTCGCCGGAATCGTTGGTGGGCAGCATGTAGCCGCCGCGCCCAAGGTAGCCGAGAACGACGTCTTTGACTGTTTCGGGTTCGTAACGCCTCATGGCGGCGGATGATTAGCGCCTGCGGCGTCTCCGGCGGCTCGCGCTGGGCCTCATGCTGGGGGGAAGGCGTTTGCCGCCGCCGGGGCCGCGGTAGGTCGGCTCGCCGGGCTCCAGGTCTTCAGCAGGCGCGGGGGCTTCTCTACGAGGAGTTTGGCCGGCATTACGCCTGCGCCGCCACAGCCAGATGTAAACGGGAATCATTACCGCCGTGAAGTAAACGGTCGCGCCGACGATGATCTGTGACTCATACATTGCGACGAAGTCGCCGAGAGGAGTGCCGGCCTGGTTTTCGATGACCCATTGCATCGACCACGGCAGGTGGAGCGGGTTCAGGACGATAAATCCGACGGCGACGAGGCCGATGATGTAGTTTCGGTAGACTTTGTTCATGGTGCTTATCGTGGGGTCGGGTGTTGAGGGATGTCAACGACGGGAATCCCCAGTCAGGTTGGGTTGAGTTTGTTCGTTCCTATTTGATAAGCGACATAATATCTATTGTGCGAAGTTAGATATGGAGCGCAGGAAAGCGGGCTGATACTCCACTGCCCGTCAGTTTTAGGGGTTGGATGGCGAGTGGAGGCGGCGCTGCGCGCCGCACTGGATTCCCGCTTTCGCGGGAATGACGAGGGAGAGAATGAAGCGTTCTGTGTCCGTGGCAATTCGTTGCGCGCAGGCGGACGGCGCTGAGCGCGTAGTCGCTGTTCTGCGGCCAGATTCCCCGGATGATCCGCTCGGCGGGTTGTGGGGGTTGCCCGCGGCGACTGCACGGGACGGCGAATCGGAGGACGAAGCCGCGGCGCGTGTTCTGAGGGACAAGTTGGGGCTTCGGGTGCCCGCAGAGGGTCTTACGCGAATCAGTGAGGGGCGGCGCGATGATGGCGCGAGTTCTCAGTCGATGACGGTCTATGCTCTCGATTGGGATGAGGATTCACCCCTGCCCGTCTCATTGCCTGCGCGTTCTGTTGATTCGGAATCGACGGTCACGCTTTACGAGGATTGGCGTTGGGCGGCGCCGGACGAGCTGCGGGAGGCGGCGCGGCGAGGGTCGTTGTGTACGCGGCTTTACCTGAAGTGGTTGGGCGACGCTTTGGATTCTTCGCTGCGCTCAGAATGACATGGGGGATGAGGCGAGGTTGAACTCAATGGCGGTGCGGAGGTCGTCGAGGCCGCGGCCTGAAAGCGCTGATACGGGGATGATGGCGAGATCGGGAGTCTTGTTCAAGGCCTGATCAACGAGGGCGCGGTACTCCGGTGACGACTCGGCATCAACAAGATCCATCTTGTTCATGACGAGGATGCGCGGCTTGTCCGCCACTTCAAGCTCAGTAAGCAGCGAGAGCACCGACTTGTAGTGCATCGACGCCGCAGGCGCGTTGGCGTCCGCGACGTGGAGGAGAAGGTCGGCGTCCTCGAGTTCCTCAAGCGTTGCGCGGAAGGCAGCTACGAGGCTGTGCGGGAGTTTCTGGATAAAGCCGACCGTGTCCGTGAGCAGTCCTTCGCCTCCGGCCGGGAGGCGCATCATGCGTGTTACGGGGTCAAGCGTTGCGAACGGCTTATCCTCAGCAAGCACGTCGGCACGTGTTAGAGCGTTCATCAGCGTGCTCTTGCCAGCGTTTGTGTAGCCGATGAGAGAGACGGTGGGCAGGCCCTTGTTCTTGCGGGATTCACGGTGTTGGGCGCGGCGGCGGCGCACGTCCTCCAACTGCCCCTTTAGCCGATGGATGCGGTTGCGAACAAGGCGACGGTCCGTTTCCAGCTGTGATTCGCCGGGACCCCGAGTTCCGATGCCGCCGCCAAGGCGCTCAAGGTGGCTCCACTGCCCGCGAATACGTGGCAGCAGGTATTCGTGCTGCGCTAATTCAACCTGCAGGCGACCCTCCATGGACTGGGCGCGCTGGGCGAAGATGTCCAGGATCAGCGCCGTTCTGTCCAGCACCTTGACCTTGAACGACTCTTCAAGGTTGCGCTGCTGCGTTGGTGTTAGCTCGTCGTCGAGGATGACGGTGGATATTTTCTCGTCGCGGGCGAGAAGGAGCATTTCGTCGAGCTTGCCGCTGCCCATGTAGTGCGGGGTGAATCGATCGAGTCGCTGGCGCTCAACGGCCACGACGGTGGCGCCGGCGCTCTGGGCGAGGGCGTTGAGTTCTTCAAGGGACTCATCGAGCGCCCAAGCCGCTCCTCTACTCTTGACTGCCGCGCCGATGAGCAGCGCGCGCTCCGGCGGGCGCGCAGTGACCTCAGGCCGAACGGTGTAGTGTCCGTTCGATCCGTGTCTGTCACCACTGCGTCTCTTGCTCATCTGCCTCCATGTCTGTTGCTCATGACGGTTACCGTCGAGGGTCGTTGTGCGTTCAAGTATACGATGCAACGACACGGAACCCACCTGGTGGGTATGACTACCCGGCGCGCGTAAAATGGGGGGCAGGTTATGAATCTGTATCACCCTGAACCTGAACGTCGCCCTGAGCCTCGACCGAACCCCGGCCGCGCGCTGTCATTTACCGTTGGGGTGACCCTGCTCCTGACGTTCATCATTCTTGTTGCCGGCGCGCGGGAGACGTTCGTGGCGTCGGACGCTGAACGGGTGTCGTTCGGCGGCCCGGGGAACTTCGGCATTCTCACGGAGGCGATGCGCGTCTTCGAGGAGACCGCGGGCGTTCCATTGCGCCCCGACCAGGACGACATCGACCGCACCATCTACTTCATGACCATTGCGGCGTCCGGCGAGCGTGGCTTCAATACGGCCGAACGCATCCTGTCCGAAGTGGAAAACTTTGACGAGGAGGCGCCGTCCGGTGTGCCGGACGGACTAGAGGATATTTGGCGGGCGATGCAGATCCTTGAGAGGGAGTATCCTGACGCGTCGCTTGAGGAGGTGACGGAGGCCGCGCGACGGGGGCTGTTCGTGCGCGGTGAGGACCCTGCCCTGACGTTTTTGGATTCCGGACAGTATGAAGATGCACAGGAGTTTTTCGCGGAGAGCTCGTACGAGGGCATCGGGGCGCGGGTGGGGCGGACAGACGATATCAATGTGATTTCAAACGTGTTCATTGGCGGCCCGGCAGAGGCAGCGGGCCTGCTGGCGGGCGACGGCATCGTGTCAGTAGACGGTGAGGACGTGACGGGGATGCCCGTGGACGAACTGGTGGAAATCGTCAAGGGCGAGAGCGGCACGGAGGTTGTGCTTGAGATTCGGCGGCCCTGGGATGATCCCGATTCCCAGATGAGCGTCACGGTCATGCGCGGAGTGGTTCCAACGTCAATCGAAACGCGGATCTTTGGGGAGGATACCGATCGACCACCGATTGGCTACATACGAGTGGAACGCTTCCACCGCGAGACGGGGGATGATTTCGAGGAGGCGCTGGGAACGCTCCTTGCCCGGGATATCGAGGGACTGATCCTAGACGTTCGGTACAACCCGGGCGGGTCGCTGTCCGGCGCGGTCAGCATCATTGGGGAGTTCGTGCCTGAGGGACTCGCGATGTACGAGATGACGCGGGAGGGTCGCCGCATCGAATGGGAGGTTGACGAGGACGGGCAGGCCTATGAACTGCCGCTTGCGGTGCTGGTCAACGGATTCTCGGCGAGCGCGTCCGAAGTTGTGGCGGGAGCATTGCAGGACCATGGCCGCGCCACGGTGTATGGGACGCAAACGTTCGGCAAGGGCAGCGTGCAGGCGTTCCAGGAACTGAGTGACGGCTCCGCCCTGTACGTGACCGTCTCCAGATGGCATACGCCGTCAGGGCGTCAGATCCAGGACACAGGAATCATTCCGAACGTGCTGATTGTTCCCACACTCGGTGATTATCTGAACGATCGGGATCCGTCGTTGTCGACAGCCTATTGGGACCTTGTTGACGAGCTTGCGCCCGCGCCCGCAGTGTGAGCGCGCCTAGTCGTTGCTGTCAGAATCCTCGCCGCCGCCGAGATACGCCTCGGGGTTGCCAATGAACTTCTGCCGCTCGGACAGGCTCCTGAAGTAGTACCACCTGCCATCGTGCCGGAACTTGGTTCCGACGCGGTTGTTGCCGTTGTCGATCTCCGTAACCTCGCTGTCGGAAAACTCGTACCCGGTAACAGGATCAGTCTCAGGCATGTCCCCACTCCCCCACTTTCTGCGTGTTCACGGCAATAAAGTCATGCCGACTGTACGCCGCCGCTCAATTACGTGTCAAGGAGAGGGGTTAGTATTGATGGGCAGTGCTGCAACACAGGATGGCGTACGGAGAATGTCAAGACACCTGCTGATTCGCTACCACGAGGTGGCGCTCAAGGGGAAGAACCGCAGCGTGTTCACCGGCGCGCTGGCTACCAATGTGCGCAAGGCGCTGGCACGCGCGGGGTTGGACCATCCTGTTCGACAGGAACGCAGCCAGATTCGCGTGGATCTGCCGGACGGGTCGGATGTCTCCCCTGCCCTAAGCACCCTTTCGCGGGTTTACGGAATTGCGCGGATCGCACCGGCTCTGAGGACGGGGCTGGAGTACGAGGAGATTATTGAGGGTGTCAGAGAGGTTGTCCGAGCCGAGTGGAACGGGGCGGAGACTTTTCGCGTTTCGGCTTCACGTTCCGACAAACGGTATCCGCTGACCTCGGTTGATCTGAACACGCGGATCGGCACTCTCGTACAGGAGGAGACGGGAGCGGCGGTCAAGCTGCGCGGGGCGGACATCGATCTGCGCGTGGATGTGCGGGAGAAAGACGCGTTCGTCTACGTTGAATCCGTTGCGGGCGCGGGCGGGCTGCCGGTTGGCAGTTCCGGCCACGTTATGGCGCTGCTGTCCGGGGGCATCGATTCCCCGGTGGCGGCGGCGCGGATGTTCCGGCGTGGATGCACGGTGGACTTTGTTCACTTTCACAGTTTTCCGCTTGTGGACGGTTCATCACGGGACAAGGCACGAGACCTTGTACGCGTGTTGGACGAATCTCAGTTCGGGTCACAGCTTCACCTTGTGCCCTTCGCGGACGCTCAGCGGCAGATCGTCGCGGCAGTCAACCCGGCGTATCGGGTGGTGGCATATCGGCGGTTCATGGTGCGGGTGGCGGAGGAGCTGGCGCGGCGCGGTAATGCATTGGCGCTTGTGACCGGGGAGAGCATCGGGCAGGTGGCCAGCCAGACCGTGGAGAACATTGCCACCATTGATTCGGTGGCGACGATGCCCGTGCTGAGGCCGCTTGTGGGCATGGACAAGCAGGAAATCATCGCTGAGGCCCGGAACCTGGGAACGTTCGATATTTCGATCCTGCCGGACGAGGACTGCTGCTCCCTGTTCGTGCCGAAACATCCGATCCTGCGGTCTTCAATAGACGAGGCGGAGCGCATGGAGACTGCACTGGACGTTGATGAGTTGGTGAGGATGAGCGCGGACGGGGCGCAGACCGTAGTGATTGGGGAGTGATGCCCCGAGGAGCCGCGCGGCGCTAACGAGGCCGGAATATGACACGACTGAATGACGTTTTGGGGTGGCGGCGGCTATACTGACTGCTCAAGCGCGAAGCTCTTGGGGGGAGGCGCCAGTGGTCTCGTCTGACTATCCCGAATACGGCTACACCGTCACCATACGCCTTGAGTATCCGAACAAGATTGGGATGCTCGGCATGATCACGACCACCGTTGGCGAGAACGAGGCCGACATCACTGCCGTTGACCTCGTTCGAACGCGCGGCAAGCGCATCGTCCGTGATCTCACCATCGGCGTGATGAACATGGAGCACGGCCAGCGCGTCGCGAGGGCTTTGCGCAAGGCGGGCGCGCGGATCGTGGCGTTTACCGATCCATCGTTCCTTGTCCATACGGGCGGCAAGATTGAAATGCATACGCGGACGCCCGTTGAGAATCATCGCGACCTCTCGCAGGTGTACACGCCGGGTGTTGGCCGTGTGGCCTCTTACATCGGCGCGAACCCGGAGTCCGTGTGGTCGCTGACGTCCAAGGCCAACACGGTGGCCGTTGTGTCGGACGGAACAGCGGTGCTGGGTCTTGGCGACATTGGGCCGGAGGCCGCCCTGCCCGTCATGGAAGGCAAGGCGATCCTCTTCAAGGAACTTGCGGACGTGGACGCATGGCCAATCTGCCTGGACACCACCGACAGCGACCAGATTGTTGACACGGTCAAGGCGCTGGCGGTCGGGTTCGGGGGCATCAATTTGGAGGATATTTCAGCGCCGCGCTGCTTCGAGATCGAGGAGCGGCTGAAAGAAGAGTTGGATATCCCCGTGTTCCATGACGATCAGCACGGGACGGCGGTTGTGGTGACGGCGGCACTTATCAACGCGCTCAAGATCGTCAATAAGGACATCGGCCAGCTTCGGGCCGTTATGACGGGAGCAGGGGCGAGCGGCGTGGCGACGACGCGGATGCTCGTCGCGGCGGGCCTCAGGGACATCATCGTTTTCGACCGGCAGGGAGCGATTCACCGTGACCGCGGCGACATTGAAGGCAATGCAGGCAAGATGTGGCTCGCGGAGAACACGAATCCACGCAATTTCGCGGGTGATATTCGCGCAGGTCTGAATGACGCAGACCTCTTCATCGGCCTGTCCGGGCCGGGTGTCATCGAGCCGGAGGACCTGGCGCGCATGAACAGCGACGGCATCGTCTTTGCGCTGGCTAACCCGGACCCTGAAGTGTCGCCGGAAGAGGCGCATCGGTACGTGCGCGTGGTGGCGACGGGGCGTTCGGACTATCCGAACCAGATCAACAACGCTCTCTGCTTCCCGGGCCTGTTCAGGGGAGTTTTAGACGTGAGGGCACGCACCATCAATGAGGACATGAAGTTGGCGGCGGCACAGGCGCTTGCGGCCGTCGTGTCCAACCGCGAATTGAGCGAGGAGAACATCATTCCAAGCCTGTTCAATTCACGGGTGGTGACGGCGGTATCGCGGGCCGTGAGCAAGGCGGCGCTGCGGACCGGTGTTGCGCGGCGCTCACGCAGCCACACCGGGGAGCACATGCCCGATCTTTCACCGCTGGCGCACTAGTTCCGCCGAACCGGGGATTCTTTAGATTCTTCGCTGCGCTCAGAATGACATCATTCGGACGGTCGGTTGATGATGATTCTCGCCGACCCTCTGGCGTTGAACTGGATGAGCGGGCTGCGGTCATCCCTGGGCAATATCAACGACGCTAACACGAAGCCGATAATCACGCCGAGTGTAAAGACCAGCGTTTGCCTAAGCATTTCTACGTTTTCTCCATTTGTAGGCGCGCCAGCCGAAGAAACCCACCACGATCAGCACCATCAGTATCAGCGTCGCGTTTTGATAGGGCTCCGTGATCTCGGTAATTGTCTGCCAGTTCTCGCCAAGCACCCAGCCCATATAGACCTGGATGAGGCTCCAGATGAATGTTCCAAAGGTCGTGTACAGGAGGAACTTGAGGAGGTTCATGCGGGTGTAGCCCGCCGGGATTGAGATGATGCTGCGGATGATGGGAATAAGGCGTCCAAAGACAATAGCAAACTCGCCGTAGCGCTCGAACCAGACAGTTGCACGGTCAAGGTCGTTCTCGGAAATGAAGGCATATTTTCCGTATGAGACGACGATGCGGCGGACACCCGCTTCCCGGGCGAAGTATCCGACGGCATAGAGAACCAGCGCGCCGATGACGGAGCCCGCCGTGCCGGCGGCGCCGACGCCCCAGAAGATCAGTTCGTCTCTTGCGGATAGCGCGCCGGCGAACGGGAGGACAAACTCGGACGGCACCGGCGGGAAAATATTCTCGGCGGCCATGAGGAAGACGATTCCGGGGTAGCCGATGGCAAGGATAACTTCCTGTATCCAGCCGCCGAGTGTTTCAACGATGCCGGTCATGGCTTGCGGGCTTTGAGGGCCTCCACGAGCCAGTTGACGGCAATGTCCACGGCCTCCACGTTGCTGCGGAACCGGTGTCCCGCCTCCGGCAGCATCATCAGCTCCGTCGCGGACTGATCGGAGGCCGCCAAGAGCGCGTGGGCATCCTCCGGCGGCACAACGTCATCGGCATCGCCGTGCATCAGCAGCAGCGGACGCGGCGCGACACGCGCAACCGACTGCGTCACATCCATCTCACGGTACTCATCAGCCCATTTTTCAGCGGACGATGGGAAGTCAGGGTCGCGGATGATGCCAACGTCACGCGCGTTCTGCACCATCTCCTCGGGCGAGCGATTCCATCGCGAGCGGGCGGGCGAGGCGAAGGACAGGACGGCGGCAACCTCCGGCCTGCGCGCCGCCACGTGTATCGCGACGCGGGCGCCCATGCTGGAGCCAAGCACGCCGATGCGGTCGATATCCACCTCCGGCCGCTCCCACACCCATGAGAGAACGGCCTCAAGGTCCTGCGCCCATCCGAGCGGGTGGAAATTGCCGCCGCTCTCGCCCGTTCCGCGGAAGTTGAATATGACGGCGGCAAGGCCACGGTGGGCGCATAGCTCTGCAATCTCTGCGTAGGTCAAGCCTTCGTCGGTTGGGGCGGAGAGCGTGATATCCGACGTTGGCGTGGGGCGGGCGGCGGGGAGGCCGTGGCAGATCACGACGGCGGGATGGGGCCCCTGCCCCTCCGGTATGGAGATTGCGCCGACAAGCTCGATGCCGTCGCTGTCGATGGTGATGCGTTCAGTTGTAACGGGCATGGTCTTGCCTCCGTGAACGCCCTGCCCTCGCTTCGTCTATTCGCTAGGACGTGCTTACCGACGGGGCTGCCGTGGGCGTGGAGCCGCCGCGTCCGCCGCCAATGAACGGAATCTTGCCGAAGCTCCGCGTCTCCCATGAGACGATGACCTGGGAGGCGGTGAAGATGGAGCTGTAGGTCCCGGATACGACTCCGATGATCATAACGAAGAGGAAATCACGGATCGTTACCGGGCCAAGCAGGAACAGCGCCAACAGGACGACGAGCGTGGTGAAGCTCGTGTTGATGGAGCGCCCCATGCTCTCCATGATCGAGTAATTGGCGGTGGCGACGATATCGCGGTTCGTGTCGCGCAGGATGTTTTCACGGATACGGTCAAAGACGACGATGGTGTCGTTAATGCTGTAGCCGAGCAGGGTCAGCACGCCGACAAGGAACATGCTGCTGATTTCAAGGTGGAGCCACTGCGAGCCGACGAGCATGAACAGGCCTGCCACGGCAAAGGCAACGGCGATGTCATGCACGAGGGCGATGATGGCCGCGATGCCATAGCGGAACGGGTGGCGGATGCTGCGGAAGGCGTAGACGATGTAGCCGAGGATGCCGACGACGGCGATGAGGACGGCAATCAGTCCGTTCCGCACCGTCTCGCGGGCGACGGCAGGTGAGACGAGATCAAAGCTGTAGCCCTGCAGCGGCCCGGCGAATTCCTCCAAGGCGTTGCGCACGTCAAGCTGTTGGCGCTCGGACTGCTCCGCCAACGGCAACCGCAGGAAATACTCACGGTCACCAAACCCCTGCACCACCGCGCCCTCGTAGCCGAGTGAATCGATTGCCTCGTCAACGTGTTCCTGCGGAGTCGGGTTGACGAACGTTGCATCCACGGCGGCGCCACTGCTGAACTCAATACTGAAGCTCAGGCCGGGGCCAAGGAAAAGCGCGGCCAACCCGGCGACGATGAGTCCAAGTGAGAAGAGGAAGTAGGTGGCGCGGTATTTGGCAAAGTTGATCATATTCTTGGGTTCCCCTTACGACGGAATATAGAACCTCGTCTTGCGGAGCGGCTCGAAATTGGTTACCAAGCGCAGCAAGCGGCGCGTGATGACCAGCGCGCTGAACATGCTGAGCACGACGCCGATGGCGAGGGTGAGCGCAAAGCCCTGCACGAGGCTTGCGCCGAGTCGTTCGCCGAACCAGAAGAGGATGGCGGCGATGATGAGCGTTGTGAAGTTGCCGTCCCTGATGGCGGGCCATGCGCGGTTGAATCCAATGTCGATGGCCGAACCCATGCTGCGGCCCGCGCGTAATTCCTCCTTCATCCGCTCGAATATGAGGACGTTGGCGTCGACGGCAAGACCGAATGACAGAACGAACGCGGCCAAGCCGGAGAGCGTGAGCACGACCGGGATCGACTTGAACACGCCAAGGACGAGAATGGCGTAAATGATCAGCGCGACCGCCGCCACGCCGCCGTTCATGCGGTAGTACAACACCATGAACAACGCGACCAGCAGGATGCCGACCATGCCGGCGCGCAGGCCGCGTTCGAGGGCGTCCGCGCCGAGGAACGCGTCCACGTCACGCTCCAGAATCGGCTCTTTCTCCAATGGGATGGGGAACGCGCCCGCGTTGAGCTGGATGGCGAGGATCTGCGCCTGTTCAAGATCCAGTCCGGTGATGCGAGGACTTGTCGGAATTTCAGATTGTATGCGGGGCGTGAGGATGGCCTCGTCGTCAAGGAAGATGCCCAGCAAGTCGCCGACCATGCGTCTTGACACCAACCTGAACGCCTCGCGGCCCTGGCTGTCCATCTGGAAATAGACTTCCGGCGCGCCCGTTGTGGGGTTGAATCCCACCTGCGCAGAGCCGGGCTCAAGGCGGTCTCCCGTCAGTTCAACCTCTTCGCCGTCGACTACCGCCGTGGCAATCTGCCATTCGAGACGGAACTGGGCCTCGGGTTCAGGTGTGGGTGTCTCCACTACCGCTTCGGTTGGGTCTGCCGTCGCTGCCGGCTCAGGCGTCGCTTCGGCCTCGGTGGTTGGCTCAGCAGTGGGCGTCTCGGCGGCTATTAGCTCAGGGGTTGGCTCTGGAGTCGTCTGGGCCGGTATCGATTGAGAGACGTTTGCGAGCTTGGGGCCTGATGTTGTCCCATCCGACGGTGCAGCGGTTGACTCCGCGGCGTTGGACGGCGTTTCTTCGGCGGGCGCAGGGGTTGCTTCCGGCTCCGGAGTTGGTTCTGCATCAGGAGTTGACTCGGCAATTGTCGAGTCATCAGATACCACCCCGGTTTCGGTGGCCGTCTCCTCTCCGGGTTCGATGGGGATGGGGATAAGCTCACGGAAATCAAGGACGGCGGGCGCGCCGATGAGATCCTTGGCAGCCTGCACGTCCTGCACGCCGGGCAACTGAACGACGATGCGGTTCGCGCCGAGCGTCTGGATGAGAGGCTCCGCCACGCCGAACTGATCAACGCGCGTGCGGATGATCTGCACGACGCCCTGCAGCTGCTCCGGCGTGGGGTTGGGATCGACGGTCTCATAGACGAGGTGGACGCCACCCTGCAGATCGAGACCGAGCGTGAGGCCGAGCGGGGTGTCCTGCTGGCCGCGCTCGATGTCCGTGAAAGGGATGCGCCACTCATCGCGCACGAGGCTGAGCGCCGCGAACAAAACAAAAAGGACGATGAAACCGGGAATAATCCATCTCTGCAGCCGACGCGCGACTGCACCGAGTAAGCCGCTCACTCGCTCCAACTCAGTTTCCTCTCCTCACTGCATTGTTCCCCGCGCTCACCCGCCAAGGGAGCCGAACCGCGTCTCCCATTCCCGACGGGCGAACTCAAGCGCCTCCTCAGGAGTCGACACTTCGTCTGCGGCCAACGCTTCTCTGACAGCTTCAAGTATCTGGCCGACCCGGGGGCCGGGGCCAACGCCAAGCGCTTCCATGAGCCTGTGGCCGTTCACCAACTGTGGTGGGGCCATGTCATCAGCGGGCTCTGCGAGAATCGACTCCATCACTAGGCTACAGTGGCTGACCCTCCTTCGCCACTCATTGGGGTCGAGCATAGGGCCCTTTGCGGCCAGAAAGTCGGCCATCGCAAGCCATACGGCGCCGACTGACGCATCGCCGAGATCTCGCTTGAACCGATAGAGAGCGCGGCGCGTTGGGGTCTCAAGATTGTTGCTGAGCTGCATAGGGCGGAGGTGTTGGCGCACGAGAAGGGAGACGTAGGCGTTGGCGCGGCGGCTGAAATGCAGCCGCTCCATCACCGTCTCCGTGACTTCTGCCCCCTGCTCCGGGTGGCCGAGAAAGCGCGTCCTGCCAGATTCCTCGACGGTCTTTGTCTGCGGCTTGGAAATGTCATGCAGCAGGCATGCGAGTTTGGTCAGGACGGCGCGGTCAACACCGCCGGATACCTCTTCTGCGAAATAGTCGGCGACGTGCTCGCTCCACGGCATCTGCGCGAGGATGGGGTCGGCCGCGCGCCTGTTTTCATCAAGCAGGCCATCCATGTATCCGACGGTCTCCACGAGATGGTCGAACACGTCCCAGTAGTGCTCAATTGGCTGTGTCACGCCGCGCGCGGCGTCAAGCTCCGGCATGACGCGGCTTAGAAGGCCGATGTCATCGAGAAGGCGGAGGGCGGACTTCACATCACGCAGCGCCAGAACCTTGCAGAGTTCGTCGCGCAGGCGATCCGGTGAAACGTCCGCGATGTGGGACGCGTCGCGCTTGGCGAGCGCCTGTGTTTCGTCATCGACGGTGAACCCCAACTGCCCTGCCAGCCTCACAAGGCGCATGAGTCGAATGCCGTCATCGGCGTAGATGGCGGGCTTGACGGCGCGGAGGACGCGCCGGTTGAGGTCGGCACAGCCGTCGAGCGGATCGATGAGGTTGCCGTCCGGGGCGTGCCATGTTTCCAGTGGCAGCGCAATCGCGTTGACTGTGAAATCACGGCGCGAGAGTTCAGAAGCGATGTCCTGATCGCCAAGCGGAGTGATGTCCAGGCGGGCACGCTCCCCCGCTGCGTCCGGTTCGGAAAGCACGCGGACGTAGTTGCGTTGCTGGTCAAGGTGGTAGAAAGCGCCGCCAATCTCATCCGCGAATTGCCTGCCCAACTCCGGGACGTTTGGCGCATCCACCACGAGATCCGCGTCCGCGGTTGGGACGCCGAGCAGCATATCGCGGACGGAGCCGCCGACGGTCCACGCGGCGACCTGCCGTTTGGCAAGAAAGACGCGGGCGCGCTCAAGCATCGCGCCGATAGCCGTCCCGCGAACGTCGGCGGGAGACGTCATCACGTTCACCGCCGGCGCACGACCGGCGCGACGGGTTGGCGCAGCCGCCATATGAGGTTGGGATCGGGCGGAGGCTTTGGCTCTCCGTTGTCGGCGGCCTGCTCTTCAGTGTTTACACCGGCCCGCAAATCGAGAGGGAACAAGTTTTCGATGTTCTCCATGCGGTCGATGTACACGATGCCGTTGAGGTGGTCGGTCTCGTGCTCCAGGGCCTGCGCCAGAAGTCCGTCCGCCTTGATCCTGATCTCTCGCCCGTCCAGATCAAGCGCCTTGACCGTCACACGCTCAGAGCGAATCAGCTTGCCGCGCCAGCCGGGGATGCTCAAGCAGCCCTCTTCGACCTCTCTCTCGCCGACGCGGCGGATGATTTCGGGATTGATCAGGACGTGCGAGGAGTGTTCCTGCACGATGTTGTCGTCCTCATCGCGCTCCTCAGGAATCTCGATATAGGTGACGCGCAGGCTGCGACCGACCTGGTTTGCGGCGATACCGACGCCGTGCTCCTTGTACATGGTCTCGATCATGTCATCGACAAGCGCACGCAGCGCGGGTGTAATGTTTGGCACGCGCTTCGTCTTCTCGCGCAGAACGGGATCAGGTATGTGACGAACAGGAATGACACTCATAAGCGCAATTCAGATTATACGGCAGGGGGCGTGAGGGTGTGAGCGAGGGCGGTTATAGGAG
>VXMO01000034.1 GCA_009841045.1 Dehalococcoidia bacterium | reverse complement strand
TAACAAGGTAGCTGTACCGGAAGGTGCGGCTGGATCACCTCCTTTCTAGGGAGTATGGAATTCTCCGATTCGTCGGAGGGCTCCTAGGTCGATCGGTGGGTGGCGGTCTCTCGAACGCCGGGTTGAGCCGGACCTCGATGAAAGTCGGGGAGAGCTCCCCGGAAGACGAAGATCGTCCTTAGAAAGACTCACCGTCACTCCGTGTTCCGAGTAAATCGGAGCACTGGTTCACAGAGAAACTCTAGATTTCCTTTCACTGTCCAGCGGTTAAGGCAGGGGTCGAGGCAACTCGGCCCCTTCTCTTTGTCCTTCGTCCGCCGTACAATTGAGGTAATCGGCGCGGTTGGCGATCACCACTTCAACCTAGATATTGGGGCTGTAGCTCATCAGGGAGAGCGCATCCTTTGCAAGGATGAGGTAGGGGGTTCGAGTCCCCCCAGCTCCATTCGTCTGAAAATGACTGTGGGAATTTACCTTCAAATGAAGTTACTTCGTAGTTGAGTTCGATTCCCCATTACCTCTCTTTTGTGGTAAGAACTGTGGGAAGTGTGACGCAAGGGTTCGATTCCCCCTAACGGACTAGAACATAATCTAGACCGCACCGAAGCAAACAGGCGATTTTGAGAGGGGAACGGTCGTGTGCCAACCATACTCCCCAGTTGCGGGCCTAGTCTCTATCCATGTCGTGATGTCACTCTCCTTCCATCTGACGTCCTTGGACGTCCTTGTAGGCGACCCTCACAACCCGAGGGAATCTTCCGTCACCCATTAATCTGTAGATCTAGGCACGGCTTAGTTCTGTAAGTCGCTCAATCTCTCGTCTATGGAAAAGTCTGTCATTCTTTCTCTACCTCTACTACTTGAGGTTGAATCTGTGAATGACCGCCGGCGCCCAACGGAAAGGGCACCAGCGGCCACGGCTTGCCTTCTGCTACTACCTGTCGTTGTAGGGCGCGCCTTTACCCGTGACCTCTGCATCTACATTAGCCTGTACGCCGCGAAGAGTCTGTGCACACGGCTGTTTTTGACACGCCGAAGCTCGAATGTGCATGCTGATCCATGGGTCGAGCTCGGTGTGCGGGGTGCCAGACCAGCCTGGACGGCCCTGTTGATCAGGTCCTACCCTGAGTCGCTGCGTTAGTCGAAGCCTGCATCTAGTTGAGAGGGACTCATAACCTTCCGCCACCAGAGTCTGCAATCGAGCACGATAAACCAGCTTCGTGAGGCAAACCGGACGAGGGTGGGCCCGCCGTATCGGGGCTACTGATCTCGGCGGAGCGGCTCCACCGACCGCTTCTCGGCAGTTCGAGTCCCCGCTAGTTCACCACTTAAGAGGAGAAACATATTTACGCAAAGACAGAACCATTCTTACGCCGCGGATGCCAATCCCCGACCACTGGATCCGGCAAGACGTAGCTAAAACGGCTGCCTCAGCCTCCCTCAACTTGTCGATCACATGCTCCGGCGTGTGTATCCCCTTGACCATCTACCCCCTTTCTATTGCCCAGGATAAGCACCTATCTTGGACCAGTCTTCGGGGGCGCCGATCACTTCTTAAGAGTTACATAATTTGCGCCATTTAGAAAAGGCTCATCGGGGCCTGGATCCGAGTTTACTGGAATGAGAGTACCGATATTACACAAACTTCACACAGCATAGCCCTACATTGCTCCAAATATTAACGCTGCGTTCACACGACTACCGTACAATAATATTGGCGGACGGCCCCTCGATTTCCCTCTTCCGGCCGTAGCCGGGCCGGCAATCACTCGACAGAGAGGTAGTGATGTCTCCTTTCATTAGCCGAAGACTCTCCATCCTGCTGGTCGCTGTCCTCGCGCTGGCGTCGGTCCTGGCACTGGCGGCATGCAGTGACGAGCCCGAGCCTACAGTCGCCCAAATAACCGTCCCAACGGCCATTGCCACACCGTCAGCCGTACAAACGGCAATTCCCACTTCCTCACCCGTGCCTACACCGGAGCCAACAGCCGCGCCAACGGCCACCGCTCCACCCACACCCTCGCCTACGCCGACAGCCACGCCTGCGCCGGAGCCAACAGCCGCGCCAACGGCCACCGCTCCGCCCACGCCCACGCCTGTTCCTACAGCCACGCCCACGCCAGTGCCCACCGTCACGTTGCCAGACCCTACCAAGGAGCCCATCATCTTTAGTGAACTAAACTGGGAAAGTGCCCAATTGCAAAACCGGATAGCCCAATTCATCATCGAATATGGCTATGGCCACCCGACCGGTGTTGTATCCGGATCTACCCCAATCCTGTTCGAGGGACTACAACGCGGCGACATAGACGTTACCATGGAGGTATGGTTGCCCGTCCAGAAGCTGGCGTGGGACAAGGCCCGCAGCGAAGGACAAGTCCTAGACGTGGGACAGAGCCTGGGTTCGTCTTGGCAATCGGCCTTCGTGATTCCGGCCTATCTGCAGGAACAGTACCCGGACTTGGACAGCGTCGAGGATCTGAAAGACCCGCAGTTTAGAAGGCTGTTCCAGACCGCGGAGAGTGGCGACAAGGCCCGACTCGTGTCCTGCGCTATCAACTGGGTTTGCGAGAGAACCAACGCTGCCCAGATCGCGGGATACGGACTCGAGGACCACGTTCACGTTGTTAACCCAACAAGCGGGGGCGCGTTGAATGACGACCTGTACGCCGCCTACGAACGGGGAGAGCCTTGGCTCGGCTACCAGTGGAGCACCAACGACCCGGCTCTCAAACTTGAATTGGTCCGTCTGGAAGAGCCTGCCTACAGTGACGAGTGCTGGTTGACAACCAAAGCCTGCGCCTATGAGGACGACACCATCCTGATCGCTGTAAACCCCGAACTGCCGCTGGAGGCCCCCGACGTGGTGGCAATGCTGGGCAAATGGGACTTCGACATTGACGCCTACAAGGCTGTCGTCAAGTGGCAAGACGCCACGGGGGTTACAGATTCTACCTCTGCGGCTGTTTGGTGGCTCGAGAGCAACTCGGCACTCTGGAGCGAGTGGGTCACCGACGACGCGGCGTCCAATGTCCAGGCGGCCCTCGACCGCGGTGAAACAGCTGCAGGCTGGTCCAGGGTGATAACCATGCCCAGGCCGGTACCCACACCTGCGCCGACCGCCACGCCCATACCTGTTTCCACGCCCACTCAGACCGCAACGCCCACACCTGTTCCCACTGCCACCCCAGTGCCAACGCCCACAAGCACGCCGTTACCCGACCCCCCCAGCATCGAATCGTTCGCGGCCATCCCTCTGACGATTGAGGACGGAGATTCAAGCACGCTGGACTGGACTACCACGGGGGCATCGTCTGTCACGATCAGCGGTGTAACCGTTTCGCTGCCAGTTGACGGCAGGACATTGGTCAGGCCCGCTGCAACCACCACCTATACCCTGACCGCCGCCAACGAGGCGGGAATGGAGGTTTCCGAGTCTGTCACCATTACGGTCACATATCCAATAGTTTCCCTGGACGTGAACGGGACGACCATTCTCAGTTCAATCGGCGGGGCTTCGCAGATGTCAGTCACTGCCTCCCGGTCGGACGGCTCGAGTCACGAGGTCGATAACTCGCTCGTGGAGTGGGGATCTTCAGACCCCTGGGTGGCGACCGTGTCGCAGGGAATGGTCACCGCAGTCGGTACAGGAAACGCGACGATTACGGCATCCTACGGGGAGGTTGAGGCAGAGGTCCCAGTGTCGGTGCGTATCTCTGAACGCAAATACGGGACGGTGCGCGTTCTCTACGCGTCGCCTTCCGACCGCGAGTTCCGGAGCGATTACAGCGAGGCCATCTCCCACGCCATAGTTGACCTCCAGTCCTGGTATCGTCGGCAGCTCGGAGGGCTGACATTCTCGCTGTACGACGCCACTCCAGAGTGGTGCCAGATGAGTGAACCGGCGGATTTCTATGCAGTTGGTCACGCATGGAACAAGGTGTTGGCTGCCGTGCAGCACTGCGCCCCGGTGACGAGCGGGCTTTCAGATTTTGTATGGGTCATATACCCGGAGGTGGTAGAAGATTGCGATGAATACCATAGACTGGGGGAAGATGGACATGAGCTGGGGAGAGGAGGCCTGGGCCTTACCATGGTCCCGGATCTAGAAGGACTGACGAACCCCGGGGAGTACTATTTTTGCGGGGAAGGGCCATACCTGGGCTCACTTGGACGCTGGATTGGCGGACTCGGACATGAGCTTGCACACGGCTTCGGGCTTCCTCATCCGCCGGGGTGCGTCCCGTGGGACCCGGCGAAGTGTGACGAGCAGGAAGCGTGGTCGCTGATGCACGATGGATATACGGTGTACCCGGTGACTCATCTGCTTCCGTCCGACAAAGAGGCCCTGATTCGTTCGCCCTTCTTCGATGGAAAGCCAACTTTTGACCGCGATTCGATCGACACCCTGAGCGGACCAACCGTCCGGGGTGCTGTGCTGGGACCTGACGGAGAGTCCTCGGAAGGTCTGTGGGTCTCGCTGATCGCCGATTCGTTCTGGGGTTGGGGAGAGACCGTGCGTGATGGCACATTTGAAATTCGCCTGCCCGAGGGCTCGTCGGGTTCGTCCATCCTGAGCATCCACTCGGGAGACCTCGGTGACTGCGGATGGCGGGGTTACTACGGACCCGGAGGGTTCACGACCCAACGCAATCGGGCAACGAGTGTGGAGGTGGGGGGAGCGAATGTGACGGACATCGAGATACGGCTTCCGGTCAGCGCAGACCGGTTGTGCAACAGGCAGAGCACGTCCACTATTCGAGGCATCATGACCACACCGGACGGACAGCCTGTGGAGGGAGTGTGGTTGTGGGTTGTGGGGGCTGCGGACTTGGGAGTCTCTACCGACTCACGCGGGGGGTTCTCCATAGAAGTGCCTGACGGCTCCTACGGTCTGCTTCTGGACCTTGGAGACAGGGTCGTCGGATGGTACGACGGGCAAGGGATCACGGCAGACCCGAGCGAGGCTGCGGTGCTCGAAGTAGCCGGTGAGGACATCGAGGACATAGAGATCAGACTTCCCGCTAAGCCCGAAGACTTGCCTTGCGTTGCATGGTGCTCATGACCGGGTTCCGGCTTGCAAGATCCCGTTAGGGGATACCAATGCCGGATTGACTACCATCCTCAGATCTCGCGCTCGCGGGCGAGACGAAGGCCACCTACCTGGTGCTGGACCTGCCGAAGCGCGAGGGGACGCTCCTGGGACTGGATATGCCGACGAAGCACGAGCTGTCCGGACCCGAGGGCGGGCCCGTTCCCGTTGACATCCGGGCGATCATCGGCCGGATGGAGGGCGTGCTCACCGCATCGTAGCGCCGTGCAGTCACGGCCTCAGAGTCACCGTGTCCAGCCCGACCTCCATGTATAGCGTCTCTCCCTCCAGGTGATTCTTGACGTTCGGGAAGTCATCCCCGGTGAATGCGTTGTAGCCGGAGTTGTAGAGGTAGGCTTCGGACGCTTCGCTCGTCGGCGGATCCATGCTCACCTTCCAGTAGGGGATATCCTTGGGGCGGATCTGACCACGACCGTATACCTCCACCGTGGTGTAACACCGGGAGCCGATCTTCCCCCCGGGGAATCGAAGGGACCCTATCCAGGTGGCCTCCTCCTCGCTCTCGTGCTGTACCCACAGGCCGTACCAGAGCCCTCCCTCGTCGGACTCCTGGGGCGACATCCTTAGCTGGTACTTTCCGTCTCGCCACTTGTAGTTCAGACGAACACCGACGAAGTCTCCTTCATGGCCTGAAGACTGCGCGAAGCCTCCAAGTGCTACTCTCGTATCCTCCAGGTCTCTCGTGTCCCATCGAGAGAAAATGAGCCCCTTTCCCGTGCCTCGGCCAGTAACGGGATGATGAATGTCCGTCTGGAAGCCGAAGTAGAATCCGGTGTCTCCTACCCGGCCATTGCAGATCATGAGATAGAGGCCGTGGGTGCTTGCGAACTCGACATCGTTGTGGATCTCGACGGCTATCTCGAGGCCGTCCACCGGATGCAAGAATCGCCACCACCCCCAGACCATGTGCTCCGGGACGGCTCCAGGGGTAGAGAGGATCCGCTCTTCCTCCATCGGAGTCAGAGTCGGTATGGGCGTTGTAGTTCCGGTGCAAGGGAATACGTCAAGCCTCTGCGCGCGCAGCCAAGGCTCTAACTCCTGGGGGGCACAATGCCCATTGTCGAGAGATAGCGCCTCCAGGTGCGTCAGCTTGGAGAACTCTACAGGAATTGGTCCAGCTTCCAGGTCATTACGGGACAGCTGGAGCCTGACCAATTCGGTCAGGTTGCCGATGTCCGCAGGGATAGGTCCAGTGAGCGCGTTGCGACGTAAATACAGGTGCTCAAGGTTGGTCAGCCTGCCGATCTCCGCGGGGATCGGACCTGACAGGTTGTTGCCCTGTAGGCTCAGGATCCTCAGTCTTGTCAGCTCACCAATCTCCGTGGGGATCGGGCCTGACAGGTCGTTGTTTTCAAGCCATAGGAACCTTAGCCTAGTCAGATTGCCGATCTCCGCGGGGATCGTGCCCGACAGGTTGTTGGCGCCCAAAGGCTCCCCACGGGCTCCCCACCGTTCACCGAGATATAGTCCGTCCACGCGCCCGTGGGGATCGCCGCCGGTGGCCACGCCGTACCACTCACCCAACGGCCTATCGCTGAGCCAGTTGGTGTTTACCGTCCAGTTTGGGCCGTCGGTGGCGTTGTAAAGGGCTACCAGGGCGGCCCGATCCACTTCATTGGTGACCGGCGTCGGCGTGGGAGAAGGTGTGGGCGTTGCAGTCGGAACGGGCGTCGGCGTGGGAGAAGGTGTGGGCGTTGCAGTCGGAACGGGCGTCGGCGTGGGAGAAGGTGTGGGCGTTGTAGTCGGACTTGGCGTCAGCGTGGGAGAAGGTATGGGCGTTGTAGTCGGAACGGGCGTCGGCGTGGCCGTCGCCGTAGGTGTGGGTTCCAGCGTCGGCGTGGCAGTTGGCGTTGCTGTGGGAACAGGCATGGGCGCGGGAGTCTGAGTGGGAGTCGGTTGGGGCGTTGGTGTGGCCGTTGGAGTCAGCTCTGGCTCCGGCTGAGACTGGGTAGACCTGGGAATCAATGTTGTAGTGGGCACGATGGTAGGTGGGGGAGTGACCAAAGATGTGATTGGCGTAGGGTCAGTCTCGTCGGAGCACCCGGCCAAGAAGATGGCCAGGACCGCAGTGGCTACAACCAGCAGGCTCATTACGGGCCTATTCATGAGACTTCTCCCTAGCTCCCGCCTCATGGGTTGGCTACAGTCCCACTATACAGGGTAGGTGTAATTTTGATGTTAAGTTCTTGATCTTCTACGCAGCAATTGTTGTGAGTTTGGTGTAAAGATGGTAGTATGGCCCCGATCAACCAAATTTCTCCCAGCCTGGCGTCATGTAGTGAGAACATCGGGCACAACAGATCCCAACGAGGTTAGAGAGTGAATCGAGAAGACGACCTGTTACAGGAAAATCAGACCCTACGGGAACGGCTGTCCAGGCTAAGCGAGGCCAGCGTACGCATCAACGAGAGTCTCGACTTCAACGTCGTCCTCCAGGAAGTCATTGACAACGCGCGCTACCTTACCAATGCGCGCTACGGGGTCATTGCAAGCATGGATGAGGTCGGAGGACTGGACTCGGTCCTGACATCCGGGACGACGGAGGATGAGCACCTCCAGCTCGTAGAGTTGCCGGGTGGAACAAGGATCTTCGATCACTTCAGCAAGATCCCCGGGCCTTTCCGTGTCGACAACTACTATAAGTTTGCAGAATCTGTTGGCCTGGATGGATGGCTGCCGATGACCGTGTTTGCCGGTCTGGCTGCGCTCGTTAGACATCGCGGCGAACCCGTGGGGATCATATGGCTGGGCCATGACCGGGAGGATGTCGAGTTTACCAAGGAAGATGAAGAGACGCTGGTTATGTTCGCCTCACAGGCGGCGACGGTCATCGCTATCTCCAGCAGGTACCGGGATGAACAGCGAGCCAGGGCCGACCTGGAGACCTTGCTTAGTACAACTTCGGTGGGCGTTGGGGTCTTCGACGCCAGGACGGGAGCCCCTGTTTCTACCAACCGGGAGTGGATAAGGATCATCGACGCGTTGCTGGACTCGGGAGAACCATCGGAGAATCTCCTGGAGACTCTGACGATCCGGCGTGCCGATGGTCGGGAACTCCGCCTAGCCGACGTGTCCATGGACGAGTTGATGAGGGCTGGAGAGAAGGTGCGAGCGGAGGAGATGGTATTCAGTGTGCCCAACGGACGGAGTGTCACTGTGCTGCTGAACGGCAACCCCATCCTTTCAGAGGACGGTGATGTGGAGAGCCTCATCGTGACAATGCAGGACATGACCCCTCTCAAGGAGGTTGAGCGGCTTCGGGCCGAGTTCCTGGCGATGGTGAGCCATGAGCTGCGCACCCCCCTGGCCACGGTGAGAGGTTCAGTCTCTGCGCTGCTGGACGAATTCTCAGACATGCACCCCGCCGAGATGCGTCAGTTTCACAGGATCATCCTCGAACAAACCGACCGTATGCGCGCGCTGATCGCAGACCTCCTTGACGTGGCCCGTATCGAGACAGGCACTCTGCCCGTCTCCCCGCAACCGACGGACCTGGCTTCATTGATAGGGGAGGCCGGGAACGCCTTCCGCATCGGCGGCCACAAACACAACCTCCGAATCGACATCCCACGGGATCTGCCCTGGGTGATGGGGGACAAGTCTCGCATCATCCAGGTGCTTGGCAATCTACTGGCCAACGCGGCACGGCACTCACCGGAGTCGTCCACCATCAGTGTGAGTGCGACACCGGGCGATCTCCAGGTCTCGGTGTCGGTCTCCGATGAAGGCAGGGGCATCCCGGCTGAGAGCTTGCCGCACCTGTTTGTGAAATTCTCCACAATCGAGACCGAGGAGCAGGGTGGGGATACCGGTCTGGGTTTGGCGGTCTGCAAGGGTATAGTGGAGGCACACGGAGGCCGGATCTGGGCGGAAAGTGACGGGCCAGGGCTGGGGGCACGGTTCTCCTTCACCTTGCAGACGCTCGAAGAGGCTGGGTTTGTCTCTCCGGAACCGTCCCGCCATCTCTCCACTCCATCTGCACGCAGGTCGGCGCGTGAGCAGTTGCGTATTTTGGCTGTGGACGATGACGACCAGGCGCTCAGGTATATCCGCGACGCGTTGGTCAAGTCGGGCTATGCGGTAATCGCCACGGGAGACCCGGAGGACGTGCCCCGCCTAGTCGAAGAGGAGAAGCCCCATCTGGTCCTGCTTGACCTGATGCTGCCCGGAGTCGACGGGATCGATCTGATGAAAGAGATTGTGAGCGCCGGTGACGTGCCGGTAATCTTCGTGTCCGCCTACGGTCAGGATCAGCTCGTCGCCAAGGCCTTCGAGATGGGTGCCGACGATTACGTGGTCAAGCCATTTTCGCCCACTGAGCTCGTTGCACGGATCAGAGCGGCTCTGCGTAGACGGACGGCTTCCGAGCCAGCAGTCCCTTATGTGGTGGGAGACCTGACCATAGACTACACGGAGCATCTCGTGACGCTTGGAGGGAGTCCGATAGATTTGACCGCCATACAGTACCGGTTGCTGGTCGAGCTGTCGGTCAACGCGGGGCGGGTGCTCACCTACGAGCACCTGCTGAGACGGATATGGGGCTCGGATGGCGATGCCGACGTACGGCCCATGCGCACCGCCATCAGCGCCATACGAGGCAAGCTGCGCGACGATGCTGAAAACCCGACCTACATCTTCACCAAGCTTCGTGTCGGTTACAGTATGCCGAAGGCCGACATGCCTTGAGTGGAACCTCCCGCAGATCCCCGGTCAATGCCTTTTCCGTTCATGGCATGGACTAAGAGGAGCCGTCGAATCGTCGGATGCTACCTTGCCTTCGTAGGGTCATGGGAAGGCAGTGAGTTAAGGTGGCGAGACCCACCCGTAGAATAAGAAAAAGCCTCCCATCATAGGAGGTCAGAGGTACTTCGAGTTTCCTTAAGAGTCGACTGGCAGACTCCCTAGATGTTGACCTCCCAACCAAGAACTCGCAAATCGGACCCTTTGGCCCCACCGACGTAGTGCCCAAACAGTCTCGCGGATTCTCAACAAATGTGTGGTAACTAATGTGGTAATAATTAGCCATTTAGCCATATTTCGTAGCTAATTGTAGTCCCCCCAGCTCCACCAGACTTGATAAAATCAAGAACCTTTTCGTTGACTGTGGCCTTGGAACTGTAGGGTGCCGCTGACCCTACTCAGGGTAGCAACAGCCCGCCACCTGCATCCAGCTGTTGTGAGGAATGGCTTGCCCGGGGACTGCCTGGCTGATGGCAGACAAGTCTTCCTAGGCCATACTCCATCCCTCTCCTCACCCCCGAATCTCATTACATGGAAAGTGTCATCCGTGGTGGCATGTATGAATGTGCATTGACACAATAAGTGTCTAGTTGCTACCCTAGGCCCATGACTTTCACCGTCAGTGAATTGCCCAGTGAGTTGACCGCCAAAGAAGCAGTGCAACTCATTGCGTCGTTGTCAGACACTCTAGCAATCCGTCACAGTCCTCCGTCACTGAGGACACTTCGTCTCTGGCGAACGAAGGGTTGGTTGAGCAAGCGTAGTCACCTGCTCACGCGGCGGAACCTGCTTGAAGCCCTTGGGATCATGCGGCTATGTGCAGACGGCATCACAACCGGAGTGGCTGCACAGAGATGCGCCGGGCTCGATGACGAGCGACTAACTGGCCTGGTCCTGCCTGAGGAGAACAATGGAACGTCCAAGTCGAGGGAGTTTGCCAGGGTGACTCTTGAACTACTAGCACAAGGAGTCATCGAACAGCATCGTCGTGTTAGGGAAGGGAGAACTATAGGAATCGTCAGACTAGGACAGGGACAGGGAGAGGCCGAGAGCCCTCCTATTGCCTTGCGTCAGGCAATGGCCCGGTTGGGACGGCTCTATTTTGAGGACGGACGAGAAGATCGTGCTGCCAGTATTCATGAGCTCCTGCGGCAGTGCATGTCCCCGCTTTCCCAGTGGGCCCCAAGTGCCCTTTATTCCCTCCCAGGACTCACCGGATCAGTATTGATCGACCCTGACTACCGAGTGCCTAGTGAGGACTGCGAAGCCATAGTCGAAGAGGCCCCTGGCACAAGAATGGAGGACCTTATCGAGCGTGGCCTCCATAGCAGGCTCATGAGCACAGTCGAGAGGCTCGGAAGTGACGCTGCCGACACGTACACCACAATCAGAGAATTCATAGCGCGGCATCCGCTTGTCACAGAAGGCGAACTTCGAGGACTCATATCAAGACCCGAGATCCCGGATACGGCCATCGACTTTGTTCAATCAATCTACACCCCAATACACACGTACCATGCAGTTAATGGAGAAATCAACCGATGTTCCTATTGTTTGGCCCCGATCGGTCATGATGGTCGCTGTTTCCTTCAAGGCTGTCGCGAAGACCACCCAACAGCACGACGAGATCGGCCAGTACGACAGGGGGAGGCGAGAGTTGCTCAGACGGAGGTCTTGAAGTATTGGGTGGACCCGGCCAGAGACGAGCTACGCATATTCGACAACCTCAGAAAGGCAGGAATTCAGGCTGTTCTCTATCCCCGGCTAGACCAATGTGACGTTGCCATTGGGGATGACATCGGAGTGGACGTTAAGGACTACCGTGACCCTGCGTCTCTGGCCCGAAAGCTCAATCGGGGTGTGTTCGGCCTCATGGACTGGGATCGAAAGATCGTTGCTGTCGCAGATCGTCGTGTCCGTGGCAACACAGACTACATCTCCCGGCTCCGCGAACTACTCTTCCCAAGAGTTAGTGATGAACTGGAAGTTCTCAGCGTAAGGTCAACCATTAGAGAACTCATAAAGATGAATCAACCGAGTGAGATTGACGATGAGACGTAAGCCCGACATGTGGAGGGGTGCCGCACGAATCCAATGGGGGTGTGTCCTCATGCAACTCCTTGGCGAGTCGAACCTAAACGCGCTCCACATTGTTCTGAGCGGTCTCCGGTCCGTAGAGCAGTCACGACAGGTGGCCCCGTACCGAGCCGCCGTGAGAACGGCACGTTCCATTCTGGGCGAGGCCCTCACACCAAGGGCTGTGCAAGCAGCCGTCCTGGACTTCAATGCGGAGAAACATGATTCCCGATCATTCGATATTGATGAATTCACCCTTGAGTTCCAAGCACGCTCGGCCTATGACCCGGACATTTCCAGCGCAATCCAGATACTCATGAATGGCCTGCCGGCCCAGCCAACATCTAGACAGTTCGCCGACACGTCGAAGCATCTCTTCGCGCGGCAGGCACATGGGCCTAGCTTACCCTTCCGCTTAAATGGTCTGGACTTCTCAGAACCTGATATGCACGACCTGGACCGAGTGCAGGGAGGGCCAATCACTGTTGGTTGGCCTGATATAAGGGCATTAGCAGTTGAGCTGGACAGAATGGACATGGAGGCGGGAAGGGAATCTCGAGATTGGGTAGGCAGACTGTCTGAGATCGAGGTTCGCATCACAACCGACTCTGGGCTGCAGAGCACGGATGTCTTGCATCTAGATGGTCTGAATCATCTGGTTGGGTTGCCAGGATCGGGTAAAACGACTCTCATAGTACTGCTTAGCATCCTACTCGCCCGTAGTGGACGGCGCGTTGCAGTGTTCTTGACGGCCATTCAGGTCGCTCGAGACTACCTCGAAATACTCATGAGTTATGGCGTCGATGCGGGCCTCCTCTTGGGTAGAGCTACGAGCACTCACCTGCGCCACTCTAACCATCTCGCTGAACTCGTGGCTATGAAAGAAGGCGAGGGTGGATTTGCGCGTACCATCAAGGGAGTGGAACTTCTGACTCAATCGTGTCCACTGCCCGCGTTCGCAGATAGATGGCCTAGCGACGACGAGTGGACATTCGGTGAAGCGCCGTGCGAACACATTCGTGAGGTCGGTTCAACGACGCCGAAGCTATGCCCCGCATGGAGTCTGTGCGGAAGAGTGAAGAACCAGCGGCAATTGGTCAACTCCCAAATATGGCTTGGACACATTCGCGGTGCAGACACAACACTCCCGTCGCACGTTGCCCAAGAGCGATTGCGCTATTTTGAGTTCATTGCACAGACCTTCGATCTCGTTGTAGTTGATGAGGTGGATGAGGCTCAAGAGTACTTGGATGGATATGGGGCGCAGGTATTCACACTCACTGGCAATGTCGACAGCATCCACGCGGAACTTCTGAGGACTCAGGCTATACTCGCTACAAATAGCACATCGGTCAACAACGCGCTCCTTCGGTATATGGTCTGCGCCAATGAATTTCAAGGCTTTACGCTGGACCTAGTGCAGGAGATACGCAACCTCAAAGATGATTCTCCGCACTTGGCTAACCGGTACGTAGACAAGCTGCTAACGGTTGGGTTCCTTCTGCGGGAGGCGAATACCGCTGTCGGGGGAAAGGATCGGTTGTCACCGGACCTCCTAAGTGCCCTCTCCGACCTTTGGGAAACGGCCATGTACGCGGCCTTTTACGAACGTGGCATAGATGGTGGGTCATGGCCACGGGCGCAACGGCATAGCTCTGCACTCGAAAGGTCGGTCGACGACTGCCAGGACATCTGGCGCCGACTCAACAGGGGGCTTAGACAGTATCTTTCCTTAGATCAGACTGTATCTAGAGAAAAGCCTCTTGCTGATATATCCCGCATTCTTAAAGACTTGCTCGGGGCTCCAAATACGGAATCAATCGCCCCTCATGTAAGGCTTCTTGCCGTAGTGGGATTCACTATCGCCAGCTACCAACGATTGGCAAGAGAGGCTCGCTACCTCGCCCTTCGGGGCGAACTCCCTGAGGGCGAAAATGGGTTGGGTCTATCCGTACCATCCTCCGAAATGCGCGAAGCGGTGCCTCGATCCATTCTTGGAACATTCTCGGCGGTGCGATTCAGAAAACTCACAGGAACAGATGGCCTGGAGATAGACCATCTGGTGATGGACTGTACGCCCCGCATTTTGCTTCACCGGTTGCACGAAATCGGCCGAGCCAACGTACTGCTCGCAAGTGCGACTTCCCGCTTGGAGCAGTCTAGCCAATACCACGTTGGCAAGAGCCCAGACATTCTATTGTCCCCTCGGAGTCCCCAGATGGGGGCTGTGCGCCTGTACTTTCAGCCAAAGTTCGACCAGGTGACGAGGAAACCCCTTCGATTCAGTGGAGGCGGCAATGAGCGCGACCGCAACCTGAGGAGCATGGTGGCAGATCTCGCTGTTCCAGGACCCCTAGGCAACTGCGACCTAGAACGCACCGTCATGTCCACCGTGACTCGATCCGGAAAGAGGAGGAAAGCAGCACTCGTTGTCAACTCCTACGAGCAAGTGCGCTTGGTAGTGGATGAAATCCTCAACGTGAACCCAGCCCTTGGTAAACGAACGTGTGGTGTTTTGGACGCGCTCCCCACTGATCACACGAGAGCTAGGTTCATCATTCGAAGCCGGGTGGAAGAGATGGGGGCCGATCCCGACGTTGATGTGTTGGTATTTCCCATAGGAGCCATCGGGCGAGCAATGAATATCGTGTTTACCGATGACGAAGACACCGGTAAGGCTGCGATCGGCAGCATCTTCTTCTTAACGCGTCCACATCCTGCTGCGGGTGACCTTGGCCTAATGCAGTCAATAGTGGCCCAAGAGACCGAGCGGTTAGATGCCGAGGATATTCGACAACTTAACCTTTCTGAGGTTAGCGACTTCATTACAAAGCGACGAAACAAAGTCTATCGAGCAATCGCGCGTCTCCTCGCTCGCCCGATGGCTTTCGGGCAACTGGGCAGTGACACACAAACGGCGTTCGCTGCCAACCTACTGGTGTCGATCCTCCAGATGGTGGGACGAGGAATCAGGCAACGGATGCCAGTGGAGGTGTACTTCGTAGACGCCGCGTGGGCACCCAACAGTGCGGAAGGAAAGCCAGAGTCACCACGCTCCAGTACGTTAGTAGTTATGCAGAACGTTCTCGAGCGATGCTTCGCGACTCTGGACCTCAATGAAAGAGAGATATACCGAGAAATCTATGGTCCATTCGCGGATGCCTTTAGAGAGATCGATGGTGTCATCCTGCCAGATACATTCAGGGACGGCATAGAGGACGACTTCGACCCAAGCTTGGCGGGGCTAGAAGAATCGATTGAGTGGTCTTCATACGAACATGCAACTACGACAGGAAATACTTGATGACAACGGAAACAAGATTCAGCAGACAAAGGGTCGGAGATACGGTGGTCCCACTGGCCTTTTCGTTTGAGGTCGATCCACTTGGGGCTGAACATGAGGTCACAGTGATCGAATGGTCAGGGGCTGCCCTCAATCTTCTCTACACTCTGAAGGAGCACTTCAGCCAAAAGGAGCCGCATCGGAGTCTTCCGGTTAGATCTCTTCGGGTTCGGATCTCTATGAATGACGTCGGCATCCTCAGATTGGCTTGGGATCTAGGTATCAACAGGAGATACCCAACCATCGCGTGGACGGATACCAATCCTGACGACGCCTCCAAGTGCCTTCACGATGCCCTAGTAGGATGGATAGTGAACGAGTTATCTCGGTCTGAGGATTCGTCTCTGATTGAAGTCTTGGAACGATTCAGGCGGTTAGCGCTAAAACGAGATTTGCTGCACGTCGAGCGACGTCGGTCTCGTGTATTTGACTGGAGCGCAACTAGAAGTGGGACAACAACGCCCTCGGGGACAAACCTCAAAGGGTATTCCGACCTAGCTGATTTCACCGCCCGTCAGCTCGAGGGAAAGGAGTTATTCCCAGACCTCGGTCCGATGAGGCGAATTGTGAGCGGTGATCTCGGGAGTAACAGCGCCGAACTAGTGACACGTCCAGTACCAAGTCAGAGTACTCCCTTTAGTCTCGTGCTGAGAGTCAGGGTGCTGAGCTATCCGGGACGACATACGCCCATAATTGTATTGGAATGCTCAAAACGGTTCTGGATGCGCAAACTTAGCAATGCAGGCGCTAGACAACTGACGGCCTTTGCTCTGCCGAGCGACCGGAATGTCGCCCTGGAGTTCAGTCTCCAGCGCCGACGGCCGGCGGCTCAGGACAACTCTGACCCTTACGAGCCCGGCAGTGATTTTTCTCCGATAGCACGACACTTTGGTCTGTTACCGGACATGGTGGCTCGTGACATCATTGAAAAGGGACACCAAGATGAGAATTGTCCACTTCTTGTCGTCCACAAGGCAGGTGTTGGTGAGCGGCTAGACACCAAAGCTGGTGTGCCGGATCGTGACAAGTTGGAGGCGTTCCAGCGTGCGGCATTCATCGTGCAGCCTTTCGGACTGAAGCCATGGCAGAAGCTAATGGAGGTCGAGACTCCGACACGAGGGATCAAGGACCGTAACCAGAAGTGGCGCCGGGAAGAAGAAGTTGAGCCGTGGCGACGTGCAATGAGTGACCATATCTCGTCAGGCTATGGCGGTTTTCACCACGTCGTGCTTGGCTATCACACGAGCTGCTATGAAGACGCTAAGCGGGTTCAGATCAAGCTCCAGGAGCTCTTGGGTGACTCCATCCAGACACAATTGATGCCTATTCCAGAGGGTGTCCACGGGCCCCGGGCGGCTCTGCCTGGCTCTTCAACCAACAGGCCTGTGGGTAGGGCAGAGTTACGATCAAATGCTTGGAAGCCCTTTCTTGAACAGGTACGGCGCTACTTGCGGGACTCCCAAAGACCTATCGATGGTGTACTGATTGTCGCCCCAGAATGGTACGAGCATCAAGGACGCTCTGCGCATGACGATCTAGTCAACAAACGAGCTGGGAGGATTACGATAGCTCGACAGCTGCGAGTGCCAGTCCAATATCTGCGACCGGTTCGGGAGGGGGCACTCAGGAATGCGGAGTCTGATTTCAATCATAGGACCGTAGCAGCTTGGCTTGATTTGACATGGAAGACGCTAGGGTACGTTGACACCCACAAACTACAGCAAATCGCAAGAGATATATACGACACTGGGTCGTCGGGCAACACCCAAGCTCCCGATCGTGTATTGGCCTTGAGCATACTGAGACAAAACAGAACGTTTCGGCGGGCAAACCAGAGTAGCTTTGTCCCTGTAGCTATTGAACTAGATATTCTCAATGGAACATGCTTGGCACGCTTCGCCCGCGACAAGGCCGAAGGCGGCATTGAAATCACGCCCCAGAAAGCAGTTCCTCAAGCAATTGTAGAAATCGCTGCTAGCGGACCTATAACGGCAGGTGCCGACCAGAGGCAGCGAAGCGAGAATAGCCAGTTCTTCTTTTACGATGTAATTGCTGAATTCTGCCAGAGGGCATCCCATCCACTGGTTATCATCGACGCCGTTGCGTGCCGGGGTGTATGGCCATGGTTGACTGACTTGAATATGGACCCAATGAACATCGTTGTCCATGGTCATCCACATGCAGAAACCGATTGGAGGAATGCAAGAATTGTCAGGGTTAGAACGGACAATGCTCCAAAGGTGTTGTTGAACGGCACAGTGATCGGAAAAGGACTCAACATTGACGAGGTCGTGGAATACGTAGCGCCCAAACGAGCCGAAGCCCAAGTATTTCGGGTCGATGATTCAGTCGGTGATGTGTATTTGTCCTTTGGGAGTCTCTTGCGCAAGGGGCTTGTACAAGGCGTCTCCTGCTACCGCTCTGTCGACACCTTGAAATCGAACGGAGACAAGCCCAGAACTTTCAGGATCGAGAAAAGACCGCCCTTCACCGGGGCTTGGAGCACTCCATCTGCCGTCGAGTTTACTGTCGTTCGTACTGCACCAAGTGAGACCCCAGATCAGTTAGCGAAGTTTGTGGAGAGCCTACGTAATTTGTACCTACACATAGGCGATTGGACCTCAAAGCCCGCACCGCTGTTCTTTGAGACGGTCCTCAAAGAGTACCTTTCCGACTACGGTCTCGAAGAGGAGGATAGTGAAGCGGACGATGGTCTTTATGGCTCATAGGATGGGCTGTTTGGTAGAGGGAAACCTATGAAGAAGAACATTACTGAGTTGCCGTCAGACGTTCAGCAGATACGGGCGTTAGAGGCTCTGCCCGACGACCAGATTGACACGACCGACTCCCCGGAGATCCTCGACTGGTCCGACGCCAGGCGCGGGGTCTTCTATCAGCCTGTCAAGCAGCAGATCACGCTGAGACTGGACGCGGACATCATCGCCTGGTTCAAGGCTCAGGCTCGTGGTGGTCGTGGATACCAAACGGACATCAACGGAGCTCTCCGCGAGCACGTCCAGAGGACAGCCCGTTCAACTTAATTTCTATGAACTTGTAGGAGTGATGGCGTGAGCAAACTTGAAGACCTGAAAACTGATACTGCTGTACGTGGCATTCGACCGGACTCTTTGGTCACAGTGGTCAGTGTGCAGTGGAACGGACCTGATGTCGTCACTCTTACCTATAGAACTCCTACTGGTCAGCTCGGAGAAGAGATTCTCTTTCGGGACTCCGAACCTCGAATTGAGGTGGTGAAGCAAGGCCGCCCTTGGAGCTTCGATGGAGACGGGGAACTATTCCGCCTTGTTTCCGAAGCTAACCGAATCAAGTTGGCCCACCTGTTCGACCCGGTCCTAGCTGTCCACACTTCAGAAGTTGAGCCATTGCCTCACCAGATTACAGCAGTCTACGAGGCAATGATCGAGCGTCAGCCCTTAAGGTTTCTGCTTGCGGATGATCCTGGTGCGGGTAAGACGATTATGGCGGGGCTACTGATCAAGGAGCTAATTGCTCGTGGCGACCTGCAAAGGTGCCTAGTAGTTTGCCCGGGGAATCTGGTCGAGCAATGGCAGGACGAACTGCACCAACGATTTAACCTGCCCTTTGAGATTCTTACCAATGACAAACTGGAAGCAGCACGAACAGGCAACTGGTTCCTCGAAACCGATCTTGCGATAGGTCGACTGGACAAGCTGGCCCGCGATGACAACGTCCAAGGCAAACTCAGTGCCCCCGACTGCCGGTGGGACTTAATTGTATGTGATGAGGCCCACAAAATGTCGGCCACCTTTTTCGGGGGTGAGATTAGCTACACCAAACGCTATCGGCTAGGGCGCTTCCTGTCCAACCTGACACGCCATTTCCTCCTGATGACGGCCACGCCACACAATGGGAAGGAGACGGATTTTCAACTGTTCATGGCGCTGCTCGATAGCGATCGCTTTGAAGGACGGTTCCGGGATGGCGTTCACACAACGGAGGTTTCGGACCTCATGCGCCGTGTGACGAAAGAGGAGTTGGTCAAGTTCGACAACACCCCGTTGTTGCCAGAACGTATCGCGGAAACCGTGCCATATCTGCTGTCGGACGGAGAGAGGAGTCTCTACGACGATGTGACCAAGTACGTAAGCGAAGAGTTCAACCGGGCCGCGTCCCTACAAAATAACAAACGCGCCGGAAACGTGGGTTTCGCGCTTACCATCCTCCAACGCCGTTTAGCCTCTTCGCCGGAGGCCATATATCAGTCCTTGCGGCGTCGGCGCGAGAGGCTAGAGAACACAATGCGAGAGCTTGAAGCCTTGCAGCGCGACGGCGATGTAGAGAGTGCCCTCAACAAGTCAGCGTCCGTCATAGGAGACGAGGACATCGAAGACCTGGAAGACGCCCCTGACGATGAAGTTGATGACATCGAAGGGGAGTTGCTGGACCGGGCCACCGCAGCCAGCACTATCGCCGAACTCAAGGCCGAGATTACCACGCTGAGACGATTGGAGGCTTTGGCCCTAGAGGTTCGTCAAAGCGGCGGCGACAAGAAGTGGCAGGAGTTGGCAAACCTATTTGCTAACACCTCCATGTCCAACGAAAAGCTGGTGATATTCACCGAGCACCGCGATACGCTCAGATATCTGGAAGGCCGGATTGCCGCTCTGTTAGGACAAAGTGATGCGATAGTTTGTATCCATGGCAGCATGAGACGGGAAGACCGCGCCAAGGCCCAACAGTCGTTCAGCCTAGAGCCAGAGGTCCGGGTATTGCTTGCCACCGATGCCGCCGGGGAAGGCATCAACCTGCAGCGAGCCCACCTCATGGTCAACTATGACCTGCCGTGGAACCCAAACAGAATCGAACAGCGATTTGGACGAATCCACCGTATAGGTCAGACCGAAGTTTGCCGCCTTTGGAATCTGGTGGCGCAGGAAACTCGGGAAGGGGCAGTATACCAACGCCTGCTAGAGAAGCTTGAGGAAGCCCGCAATGCGCTGGGCGGCAAAGTGTTCGATGTGCTTGGCAAGGTCCATTTCGAGGGCAAGCCCCTGAGAGAACTACTCATAGCGGCTATCAGATATGGGGAGCAGCCGGAAGTGCGGGGGCGGCTTACCCAAGTAGTCGACAATGCGTTTGACCATGATTTCTTGAAGGACCTCTGGGAAGAGAAGGCGCTGGTGCATGACGCAATGGATACCAGCCGGGTCCACCGGGTACGCGAACAAATGGAACGGGCCGAAGCTCGCCGGTTGCAACCCCATTACATCGAGTCCTTCTTCCTGGAGGCGTTCCAGCACTTGGGTGGCACTCTCAGGGAACGTGAACCTCGCCGGTACATGGTCGCCCAGACGCCAGCAGCCATCCGCAACCGGAACAGAACTGTCCTTCCTCGCTACGAGCGCATTGTCTTCGAGAAAGCGTTGAAGGCTCCCCAAGATCAGCCATTAGCTGCGTTCGTTTGTCCGGGCCACCCCTTGCTCGATGAGACAGCAGACCTCTTGCTGGAACGGAATCGAGACTTGTTGCGCCGGGGGGCAGTCCTGGTGGACGAGAACGACCAGGGACTGGAACCAAGAGTCCTCTTCTACTTGGATCACGTGATCCAAGACGCTACCACGAACAGGTCCGGCGACCGCCGAGTGATCTCCAAGCGCATGCTGTACGTGGAGCTAGACGCTGAAGGCAATTCCCGACATCCCCACTATGCCCCTTACCTTGATTACCGTCCCTTAGCAGAGGATGAGCCTGAGGTCGAGGCTATTCTCGCCAGACCCGAATGCGCCTGGCTGACTGGAGACTTGGAGGACAAGGCCAAGAACTACGCTATCGCTTACGTTGTGCCCGGACACTTAAAGGATGTCCGCGACCAGAGACTGGATCACATCGACAAGACCGAAGCGGCCGTCAAGGAGCGCCTAACCAAAGAAATCAACTATTGGGGCCACCGTGCCGACGAGTTGAAGATCCAGGAACAGGCCGGCAAGGTCAATGCCAGGCTAAACTCGGACGAGGCCCGCAAACGCTCGCTTGAGTTGCAGGAGCGTATGCAGAAGCGCATCGAGGAATTGGGTCTGGAAAGACAGCTATCTCCTCTACCCCCCGTGATACTTGGCAGCGTCTTAGTTGTGCCGGTGGGCCTCCTGGCCAACATGACTGGAAAACCAGCGCCCACGGATGCGGGAGCAATCGATCGGCAAGCGGTGGCAGCTAGGGCCAGAGAGATTGTGATGGGAGTTGAGAGAGGTCTTGGATTCGAGCCGGTAGACTGCGAAACGGAAAAGCGTGGATACGATATCGAAAGTAGAATTCCAGGAGAAGGAAGGCTCCGGTTTATAGAAGTAAAGGGCCGCGCCGCCGGAGCAAGTACACTTACTGTGACGCGGAATGAGATCCTCTACTCCTTGAACAAGCCTGAAGATTTCATTCTGGCCATGGTGGAATTCCTGCCTGACGGCCAGCACCGAACCCGATACCTGAGACAGCCATTCAACAGCGAGCCAGACTTCGGTGTAACCAGCGTCAACTATGACTTTGCCCACCTCTTGTCCCGGTCTGAGGAGCCGAGGTAATGCGCCCTCCGGGATACTTCAAGAGAATACAGCGTGATGCGTCCAAGCGGTGGGACCAACTTGAGAGTGACCCCGTACTCGCCGGCCCTTGGCGGCAGCTCTTCAACCAGGTCCAAAGTCCTCGCCACGTGGTATCCGAGCTATTGCAGAACGCGGACGATGCCGGAGCAACGGACGCAAGCGTTGAAATCAGCAATGGTGAGTTCATCTTTTCCCACAACGGGGAGGACTTCAACGAAGAGCAGTTCGCCTCGCTGTGCCGGTTCGGATTCTCCAACAAGCGGACTCTGCACACCATCGGATTCAGAGGCGTGGGGTTCAAGAGTACGTTCAGCTTGGGTAACGAGGTGCATCTGGTTACACCCACACTCTCAGTCGCCTTTGAGAAGCAAAGGTTTACTGAACCAGTGTGGACTGAATCTCGTGGAACGGTCGACGGTCATACTGAAGTCCGCTTGGTCATCCAGAATCAACGAGTGCAGCAAGAGCTGGTCAAGAACCTCAAGGAATGGAGTGAAAGCCCGGCTTCGCTCTTGTTCTTCAATAGCATCCGCTGTCTCCGATTCGATGAGGGGGAAATTCGATGGGAGTCGCAAGGGAACGGCCCGGTCGAAGGATCAGAGTGGATGTCGGTGTCGAACACACCTGGGAATCAGTACCTGTTAGTCCGCTCGCCCGAGGAAGAATTTCCCGAGGACGCACTGAACGAGATCAAAGATGAGCGCATGACCCCGGACGATGGCACTACTTTTCCTCCGTGCAGGGTCGAAATCGTTCTGGGCATGGAAGGACGGCTCTTTGTTGTCCTTCCCACCGGGGTTAGGACTCAACTACCGTTTGCCTGCAACGCTCCATTCATCCAGGACCCGGCTAGGACGAAGATCAAAGACCCCGCATTGTCCCCCACCAATGGGTGGCTCTTGCAACGCGCTGGCGAGCTGGCTGCAGATGCAATGCTCGCTTGGCTGGGTCGGAAGTCCCTTCCGACAGAAGAGCGGTGCTACGGGTATGGGTTGCTCCCTGACGTAGACCGCGAAGACAGCACTATCGAAGGGAGCTGCGGCGCCATCGTCGAGGAGAACTTTGAGGCGAGGATTGAAGGAAAGGAGTTTCTGATAACTGAGACAGGTACTCTCGAGTCCTCCGGCAACTGCCTAGCAGTGCCCGGCGCATTGTTGGACGTCTGGTCGCCGTCCCAAGTATCCACAGGGTTCGGCTTGGATGACCTGCCAATACTGTCCCGGCACGTCAGCGAACGCGACCAGAAAAAGTTGACCAACTGGGATCATGTCAAGATTCTGGAAAAGTCCCAGGTAATCGAGACACTGAAGAACAAGCGCCTGCCCCGTCCCAGGTTCTGGCGGCAATTGTTGTGTTTGTGGGATTACGTCTCGGCGGAAGTAACCATTTTTCGATCCGACCACCGCAACATGCGTGTTGTGCCAGTCCGAGGAGAAGAAGTACTCTACGCCGCCAGCGAAGTCGTCCGGCTCGGTGAGAGGCGGACCCTAAAGCCTGCCGACTGGGAGTTTCTCGCCCCTTATCTGCTAACGCTCGATCCAAACTGGGTTCGCGCATTGCAGCAATGGCGGAAAGATGGCACAAGCAACGATGACGCTTCGGGAGATCAGGTGCGCTCGGTCTCAAGCATGCTCCGGGTGCTGGGGCTGGACGAGGCTACAAGCATAAGTCAGATTTTCAGCAAGGTTGCCGACGCCTTCTTTTCCCAAGGCCGCCTAAAGATTCAGGACTGCGCTCGCCTTGCGCACATAGCCGCAAAACTCGAAGCTAACATCCCCGGCAGCTTCAAATATGTTAGTCAAGACGCTAAGCTTCGTTCAACGGACAGTAATCCTACATTCGCCGACATTGATGGCTCTTTAGACCAGTTTGTAGATGAAAGCTGGTACAAGCAGAATGTTCTCCATGACGCATACGTGCAACACTCTGAATCATGCACTGAGGCCGAATGGCGACAGTGGGTCCGGTCAGCCGGCAGTGGTCTCCGCACTTTCGTTCCGTTCACGCAAACTCGTGTCAGAATTAGGGGGCGGGAACGCCTGAAGGAGAGATTACGCCTTCGCGGGTTCGACGAAGAACCATATTTCCACTACAGGTCTGACGATTTTGAGCTTGAAGATTGGAGCTTTGCGTCGCGCCATTGGGATTATTGGAAATCGCTGGCTGCGGACGACGGCACGTTCTGGAGCACTTTGTTGAATCGCATCTTAGAGCAGCCGAGCTCATATTGGTCAGGCGCCACGTCGGCTAGGGCGATCCAGGTGGCAAGAAATGGTTATGTCCGCCCTGTAACCCAGCAACCTCTGGTTCCCGATTGGATTATCCGGTTTCGAGACCTGCCGTGCCTCATGGACACTTGGGGGCAACCTCGCCAGCCGGCGGAAGTTTTCCGGCGTACTCCTGAAACGGAACCTCTGTTAGACGTTGAACCTTTCCTTAGAGCAGACTTGGACACAGAGTCGACTAGGACCTTATTGAAACTGCTTGGGGTCCGCGACAAGCCAACAGGTCCAGAGCGGATTCTGGAACGGCTGCGGGCGTTGGCTGGCATCAATCCTCCCCTCCTTCCTGAAGTGCAGAAGTGGTGCCATTCCCTCGATCAGCTATTCGACCGGTGTTCCACCTCAGAGGTCCAAGAGATCAAGGCCGCGTTCGCTAATGACCGATTGATTCTGACCGACCAGACCGAATGGGCAAACTCGGATGAGGTCTTCTTGAACTCCGATATAGAGGGTGTGCCAGGAACAGTCCTTATCCACCCTTCATTGCGGGGTCTGTCCTTTTGGCGAAAGATAGGAGTGCCGGAGCGTCCGACCGCAGACATGGAGATAGAATGGTTAAAGGGGTTGCCTTCCAACGGGAAACTCAATACCACTCAAACCAGACGCATCCGCCGTATGATGCCGGTCTATCCCGGCCGCATTTGGAGTGAGACTGGGCATTGGTTGAACCTCGAAGGAAACTGGGCACCTGTTGAAAGTCTCACCTACTCTCTTACAATGCAGTCGCTCTCGTCCTGGAGCCACCTGTTCCCAGGAGTCAAGGAGAAGACCGCAGACCTCCAATCGCTTTCTTCCGAGACGTGTCAGAGCCACCCATTCTCGGCCCTCCCAACACTTGCGGAAGTTATTGAGGAACGATTTCAAGGTCAGTCAGGTCTTCCGAATCCCCAGGAAAGGCCGTGGCTCATCGCGCTCGGCACGGGGCTGAAACAGATTACTTTGGACGACCCCGACCAAATGGAGCGCGTTCGTGAACTAGCCCACCGCCTGTCCCAGACTAGGTGGCAGGTGGCCAGGGGGCTGAAATCTGAGCCTTATATTGACGGAACACCAGCCGGAACACCACGGCCCATTGATGTACTGTGGCGTACCCACCTTCTCTATGTGCAAGAAGGTTCTCCTGGGAAGATGGCCAGACTAGTGCCACAAGAGATTGCTAAGGCTTTCAACCTGCAGGTTATCACCGAAGCCATAAAGCTTTGCTACGAACGGTCCCCGGATTTCGTTCACGAGTACCTAGAAGACAATTTCGAGTTAGCGCCTCCCGTGGTTGAGGAGGAACTTGACCGCTCGAATACCCAAGAGGGGCAGTCTGATACTGGAAAAGACCAGGGCGTGGGCATAGAGCCGCCACAAGACGGACGGCTTCCAGAGGACGTGCCATCGGAGGAACCCACGCTTTTAGACGACGAAGACAATGGCGACGACGAACCGCCGACTCCCAGGCCGCCACGGCCTCAACGGCCTGCCCGGAAGAGTCTGATTGAACGCTTTGCGCAAGAACTAGGATTCGCGATGAACGGAAGCGGCAGATACGATCACGCTGATGGAACGTCATTGGGAAGAACTTCAGGGAATGCCTTCCCTTGGGAGCTCAAGTCTGCCCAGGGCGAAATCTTGCAGTATTACTGGCCCGAAGAACATTGCATCCAGCAAGAACCGCTACAGTTGGATGCGGATATCTGGGAGATCTGTCAACGATATCCGACGTTGTATTCGTTGGTACTGACAGACGTGAACGGTGCTCCGATCCAGATTCCGGGCAGTCAGTTGGTGGAAATGCGAAAACAAGATAGGCTGGTCTTGTACCCCGCGACATATAAATTGGAGTACAGGGGTGAAGGTAGCCAATAATATCTGGCAATCCGCCAATCCAGTAGTGGAGAGAGCAACCGGGTTGGCCAGAAACTAACTGCCTGAAAGTAACTATGCCGCGACAGACAGAACCGAACGCCAATAACGCCCTCGGCGACATCCTGCGAGGTATGATGCCGGGCTGTGAGATACGCTCTGAGAACACCCAGACTTTCCCCGATCATCCAGGCCGCCATGCAGACGTGCTGATTGCCGCCCCTGGCCGCTCCCCTGTAGTAGTCGAAGCCGAATATGAGCCGGCCGCCGAAGTGGAGAGAGACGCCTCCGAACGGTTGGGGCTTCGCGTGCAGGGCCAACCCCGAACGATCGAGGCCGCTATAGCCGTGCGCTACCCAAAGGTTGTGGAGGATGCCTATGACGTGCGCCAGGCACTCTCCGAAGCTCGTCTCTCTTACTACGTCCTGCACCAAGACGGCAGTCGGTTTCCTGAATCGGGGTGGCTGGAAGGTTCAGCAACCGACCTGGCCGACCTTGCCCATCTGGTATCAGTCCCCCAGAAAGCCGTGGAGCAGGCGGCCGACACGCTTGAGCAAGGCATCGGGCAGGCCGCCAGCCGTTTGGAGGAAATGGCGAAGCTGCGGCCAAACGTAACCCCCGTCATTGCCCGGCTGTTGGGGATGAGCGACGTTCCTCAGACCCGCCGCATGGCTTGCGCCATCATCGCCAACGCTATGGTCTTCCACCAGCGCATCGCGGGGATGCACGAAGAGGTGAAACCCCTGCGCTTGGTCTGCGGTCCCAATGTTGCAAACCCCCAAGGCGAGACGCTAGCGGCCTGGGAAGACATTCTGAAGATCAACTACTGGCCCATCTTTGCCATAGCCAAGGACATCTTGGAGCAGCTCCCTGGAGACGTTGCCACTAGTGCCATGCGGGAGTTGCTGGAGACCGCCCAAGAAGTTGAAGCTACCGGTGTCGACAACGCCCACGACCTGACCGGGCGCATCTTCCAACGGCTGATCGCCGACCGGAAGTATTTGGCCACCTTCTATACCCTTCCGGCGTCGGCTGCGCTTTTGGCCCGGCTGGCTGTGGCCAAGATGGAAGGCGTGGACTGGGGCGACGCCGAGGCCATCGGCAGGCTGCGCATCGGGGATTTCGCCTGCGGCACTGGAGCTCTGTTGTCGGCAGTGTATGAGCAAGTCGCTTCCCGCCACGAGCGCGCCGGGGGTGATTCCGCAGCATTGCATCCGGTGATGATGGAGGAAATCCTGTACGGCTGCGACGTCATGCCCTCGGCAATTCACATCACAGGCTCCACCCTGTCCGGTATGCGACCCAACGTGGGATTCAAACAGTCCCGTCTCTACACCATGCCCTACGGAAAGCAGAAGGACAGCACGGTGAAGATAGGTTCCCTGGAGCTGCTCCAAGCCTCTACAGCCCTCACCTTGTTCAATACCAGCGATCCAGCTCTGCGCACCGGCAGCGTAGGCGAGGAGACTGCTGCCCAGATAAATGTGGACATCCCGGACTCGAACTTCGACCTGGTGATCATGAATCCGCCCTTCACTCGAAACACCACCAACGAAGGACAGTACGCCAATACGTTCAACGCGGCCTTCGCCGCCTTTGGCGCCAGCGACCAAGACCAAAGGGAGATGGGCAAGCGTATGGATGTCCTCAAGACAGGCACTTGCTACCACGGCAACGCGGGAATCGCATCAGCGTTTGCGGCGTTGGCCCACAAAAAGCTCAAGCCGGGCGGAGTCCTCGCCTTAGTCTTGCCTCTTGCGGCAGCCGCCGGTTTATCCTGGCAAGGGTTCAGGGAGATGCTTGCCAAGGACTATACCGACATTACTGTGCTCAGTATCGCGGCCTCGGACAACGACCACTTGTCGTTCTCAGCAGATACGGGCATGGCCGAGTGCCTGGTCATTGCCCGAAAGTGCAGACCACCGGAATCAACAGATCTGCGAGTTCATTTGGCGTCCCTGAGTCGCAGGCCGGCGGGGTTCATCCAAGCCAGCGAAGTGTCCAGAACCATGGCTACCACAAGCTCGGTGAGACGGATTGAAGATGGTCCCTACGGAGCCACCCCCTTGATAAGCGGGGAGGAAAAGATAGGAGAGATTATCTCTGCCCCATTTTCGCAAGACGGGGAGCCGTGTGGTGCAGTGCGGTTATCCGATGCTTCACTCGCTCAAACAGCATTCGCCCTCTCTAACGCAAAGCTATCGCTTCCCGGTCATACTTCTACCATCGGGATCAACATGACATCGCTTGGCGACTTGGCTCGAACTGGGCTGCATCACCGAGACATCACGGGACCACGACCCCGCGGTCCATTCGACCAGGCAGCACCGAGCCCTACAGCCACGTATCCAGCACTATGGAGCCACAATGCCAAGAATGAAACCCGGATGGTTTGCGAGGTTGACTCACAACTCGTCGTCCGACAGGGAATGGAAGAGAAGGCCCAAACACTTTGGAAAACCTCCAGTAGGTCCCATCTCAATCTTGATTTTAGATTCAACTCTCAACCATTGGGGGTGGCATTCACCGAGCGAGAGAGTATAGGAGGCCGAGCGTGGCCAACTGTGCAATTCGAGGACAGAAGGTTTGACTACGTATTCTCTGTCTGGAGCAACAGCACCTTCGGGTTCCTAATGCACTGGTGGCATTCCAACAGACAACATGCGGGGCGTGGGACCACCACAAGCCGCGCAGCCGAGTCCTTACAGGTACTGGACTTCCGTACTCTCTCTGATGACCAACTGGCAATGGCTGAGACCATCTTCGACGAGTTCCGGGACAAGGAATTGAAGCCCGCATACCTCGCGGACGCTGACCCGAACCGTGCGTTGTTGGACAAACGCGTGGTCTGCGACCTCTTGGGCTTCGACGATGATGTGTACGAGGGAGTTCGAAGGCTGTCGGCCAAGTGGTGCGCCGAGCCGTCGGTTCACGGTGGGAAGGCACGCCCAAAGACTGCCAAGCTCGTGATCTAGTCTCAGCGCCCGCGCTGAATCCAGAGAACACACTTCCAATCCCCGGTGTACCACGTGACGATTGCCCACAGGGGCGATCAATCGCTACTCTCGCACCATGCCGATCTCAGAACGACAGATGCTCGACGCCCTCAGCCGGACGCCCTTCGTCGATTCGACGGAGCTGGCGGGCATTCTCGGCGAGCCGCACGCCACGGTCCACCGCAACTTGGCCGACCTGCTGGCAGACGGCATCGTGGGGAGGGTCAGCCACGGCGCCGCGCACCTGCCGTCGAGCCAGCGATACCACTTGACGGCCAAGGGCGTCGGCGAGGCCACAGAGGTCCTCGGCTTCGACACGCCCACTGACTTCGTGCGCGCCTACCCCATGTCGAGGGAGTGGCTGGCGCTGCTCATCCGCAGGATGGACGCGGTGGCCAGCGTCTACCGACTCGCTGCGTCGATGTCCCTCGGCATCGACGGACTGCGGTCCCGGGTGGAGTTCCACCGAAGGGGCCGCTTCGACGCCACCATCACCCTGCACGACGGTTGCAGCTTCAGCATTTTGCGCCAGGGCCTGGCCCTGCGGCGCCGGTCTCTCTACGACCGGCTGAGGGCCATAGCCGAGTACGACTACAGACGACGTCCCGGTGCCGTTCTGGTTCTGGTGCCCAGCATTTGGGAGGAGAGGCTGACGACGAGGTTCTGCGACGACCGGAATATCGAAGACTGCTACGTGGCCGTGGAGTCCAGGGACGCGCTGGAGAGCGAGGACCGCCGCCTCTGGCGCTGCACGTCGTTCGTGATCGGCAGCCCGTTCTTCTCGCTGAATGGCGTGGTCTCCCGCAACACCCCCGTCGGGTCTCGCACGCAGTCGCCGGAACGGAAACGGGCGTCCATACCCCAGCCTGAACGGATGATAGGGGTTGCGCCGGCCTTCGGCGTCTGCCCTGCTGAGAAGCGGACGCTGGACATCATCACCGACCACCCGATGATCCCCCGTGAGCACTTGGCCCTCTGGCTCGGCGTCTCCGAGGGACGAGTCAGCCAGATGATGCGCAGCCTCGTCGATATCTGGGGCCTCGTGGAGCGCCAGGGCAAACGCGGAGACACCCGCTACACCCTGTCCGCGGAGGGCATTCGCTACGTGACTCACAGGGATCGCGCCCAGCTCCCCACGACCCGGGGCATATGGAGCACGGCCCTCACCACCGACAAGCAGGGCCGCAGGCGGTACGCGGGCCACCGCATCGAGACGTGGGCTCGGCAGACGAAGCACGCCGACGGCATCACGTGGTTCCTCTCGAAGCTGGCAGCGGAGACCAGGGCCGACCCCGACACCGAGCTGGTGTGGTCCGTCCCCACCGCGAGGTCAGACCGTGCCTACAACTGGGGCGATTCGGCCATCGCCCCCGACGCCGTGGGGCACCTGGTGACCAGGGGTCTCCACGTGCCCTTCTACTTCGAGCACGAGCTTCGAGCCCGTCACCCCAGAGGAGTCATAGCCCGCTTGCGTCCCTACGAAAGCTACTACTGGTCGCCTGAGCATAAAGACGATCAACCGCCATTCCCGACCACCCTGTTCGTCGTGGACACCGAGGAGGTCGAGGAAACCTACGTCCATACCGCCGCCCAGTTGAGCCGGATGTCGTTGCCCATCTTAGTGTCCTGCATCCCCGTGCTGTCCACCGCAGGAGTACTCGGAAAGTCCTGGCGTCCACTGTGGGAATCGGAGTCCCCGAGGCTGCCCCTGTCCGGGCTGAGTGACTACGGCTGGAACTCCCTCTACCACCAGATGCAGCACCGTCCTGTAGGGGGGAATAGATAGCGTCGATACGCCGCTATCTGCCCTCTTTGCTGTCTGGGGTGGACAAAAGGGAACATCTTGGCCTGTCGGCGGGGTCTTGAGAGGCCGTAGATCGCCCGATTTGCCCCTGATTTAACTACGAAACGGGCTGATTTCCCGCCTGACCGGTCAGCGCCAGAAAATGCAAGTGGGTGGGAAGCCATGCTAAACTGAAACACCCCTTCCGAGACGGCCAAATTGCACTTTTCCAACCCTGACGTGTCAACCGGCTGGGAGGGAATTAGCTTTAGATGGACCTTCTCGGCGGCCTCGGAGAGTCGATGCGAGCGTGATTTGGAATGTTGGCGGTGGCGGTGGCCCAGTTTGGCCCATCGGTTTTGGCCGAAACCGATGTGGGGATGGGCGACGCGATTTTGGGGCGTGGGTAGAAACGGACATCCTGGCCCATTTCAGCTATGCAAACATGCTGATTTTGGGGTGCATCGGCAAGTTTCAGTGAACACTTTGAGTAAAGGGCTGGTTCCACCGAAAAGTGGGTGAAATGGACAAAGCGGGCCACCCCTGTAGAGGTTGGAAATGAGCAACGGACGGGCATCGAGGACCGACGACGATCGGCCCGACCTCAAGTGGGTCGTGGAGTGGTTGGTCGAGCGGGAAGGACAGCGCAAGACGGCGGCCCTTCTGGGCGTGAACCGGAAGACTGTAGCCCTGGCCCTGCACCGAGAGCGGTTGACGAGCAGGATGAACCTTGCCGTCCAGCGGCTCATGGCCAACATGGACGATCCGGGGTGGGAGAAGACGACGCCAGTGGACAGGTTGGAAGCGAGGATACAGGTGGCACTCGAAGTGGCGCACGAGCTGGCGGCACTGGTGGAGAACCTGACGCAGCGCGTGGCGGCCCTGGAGGCGGCACAGAAGTCCGCCGACGATGCTGTGGGCCAGGAGTCGCCGGATGCGCCAGAGTCCGGGGCTCGGGGCCTTCGTCTGTTCAACTGGGGGTGGAAGCGTCAGTCACGGAGCGCGGAAGAGAGCGATGGCTGAGCAGGTCCGCTGGGTGACGAAGGCGGAAGCCGTGCGGGAGATGAATATCTCCGTCTCAACCCTCGACCGGATGATTCGCAGGGGAGAGGTCGAGGTTCGCAGGGAGGGACGCCGGGTCTACGTGCGGATGCACGGGCCGGAGTACGTGAGCGACGACGAGTTGCTGCGCCGGGCTCTCGTTGGTGAGGACAAGCTACGGCGGAGGCTATGGGAGTTGGACGGACGAGCGTCGGAATTGGAGCGGGAGCGGGACGAGGCCAGGGAGTCCGAGTCCGCCAGCCGTCAGGGGTATGACGAGATGGAGGAGGCGTATCGGAAGGAGCGCGCTGCGCACGAGAAGACGAAGGAAGCGGTCATCGCGTCCCGCGTGATCGCCTTGGTGCTGTTGGCGCTGCTGATCGGTGGCGTTCTCCTGTTCTGGTTCGTGCTGAGGTAGGGCAACGTCATCATATGCTAATGAAGGCCATAATGGACAACGTGTACGAATTCCACTCGGCCGATCCCTCTCAAGGAGAATGAAAGTATGGCATCGAGGCTTACGAACCTGTCACACATAACCGTTAGCGGGAAGGTCTTTCCACCACCGCAACTTTTCCAGAATATCCCGATGCTACACCGCATTCTGGAGCAGGTCTTAGAGGATTGGCTGCGCGCCGTAGAACCGTATCAAAGGCAGATTGAAAACGCTTCAAGCGACTCAGCGAGGCTATCTGCCGTCACATCTGGCTTTGCAGAGTTACAGCCCTCCTTGCTGAAGAGCCTCTTTTCCTATGCCTTCTTCTTCGTTGCGGCTGACAATGCTTACACGTCCTTTTACAGCGAATTGAACCGCGCGAACAACTTCTCAGGCCTTAGACTAAAGCATTGCAAACCGCCTAGAGAAACTTCGTTTGTTAGAAAGGTTCGCATGATTAGAAACATCGCCATCGCACATTTTCCATCCAAGGAGGCAGACGCCATTGACGCTTTCGCCGCTATGTCTTGGCAACCTATGGCACTATCATGGAGCAATGAGAGCCATCCAGACCTCGAACAGCTAACCTTTGCGCCAGGCCGCTTCCGTGGTACAGACGCCTTCGGTAAGAGCATACAATCGCAGGACTTTGAAGTTCCTGGAGTGAAGACTATGCACTACGGACATTGTTTGCCTTACCTGGATCACTATGACGAAGTGTGCAGCAGTTATCTGGAAACGCTACAAGCCGCGATGAGTTGAACTTACGCCCGCGCTCGGAGGCGGCGGGCGTCCCAGTCCGAAACTGCGCCGGAGGCATAGAAGGACGGCGAAGCCGGAGAATGAACAGTTTATGAAGCCAGCGTCACGACAGCGGGGAAGGGTTCTGTGGCGCAAGTTTCTGACGTCTGCTGGACTGCCATATCTTGGCTACACCGGCATAGCTTAGCTCGACTCCGTGAGCATTCAGTGCTGTCGATACGGCATCACAAGCAGACTCGGGCGCTGAGGCCTCATTCCGTGTCGCCTTTAAGCCGCAGTCCACGAGGGTCTGCACCGTTTGGGCAATCAATTCGTCGCGATGCTGATTCTTGTAGCGACTTCTCCCAGGGCCTGTGCTTGGAGATGTCACGCGGCCTGCGGCTACTGATAAACTCCACTGAACAAGCTCGTCTGGAACTGGTTCGTGCGTCTCCAGTAGGTGAGACAGGACTTCTCGAAGTGCCCTGAAGTCTACCGGGCTAGATTGTGCTCCTTCAATCAGCTCCTCAAAGCGGTCAGTCCGCAGTGCATCAACCGCCCGCATCTCGTAGTCGTACATGGTAGCTAGGTTGCCTTCATCGGCGCGTCGAGTCCCACTGTATGGAATACGAAAAGTCATCAGGCCGATAGCCAGACCAACGGACTCATCAAATGGAATGGTGACCCCCTCTTTTTCGCGCCGCTTGTGCCACTCGGAAGCTATGCTGTCGGAGGCTAGTATTCGTAGGATAACAACCAGCTTTCGCAGTGCCTCCGGGTTATTGCGCATCCACTGGTTTACTCCCGCCGAGATTTGGATGAACATGAACTCCAACCCCCTGGCTGCTTCGCGCATCACGCTCAAGACTTGTGCGCCCACTCGGTCAAGGTCCTGGGCTAAGTCTGGGTTGTCACTGCGCCACTGCTCGATGAATGGAGATACGACTTCCTCAAAGTCGATTTCAGACGACTCAACTCGCAGAGAATGTAGGACTTCATGGATGTTGCGCATGCGTTCGATCACGGAAGTATCCGTTCTGGACCACTCCGAACGTAGATATTCCCGTACTTCCTCAGGGCTCTTGAATTGTGTTGTTTCCATTGGTAACTCACCTCTCGATGGATTCTCTGAGTCTACACATGAGTTACTTTATTCGCATACGACAGAACGTTGGGTGTTGTTTCCAACGACAGCAATAAGTTGGTCCCCACGCCACGAGGCTTGAATCATGGTAACGCAGCTGTTACCGTAGTGCTATGGTCGAGATCCGAGAATACATAGACGACCGGGGCCGCAGCCCATTCGGTCGCTGGTTCGACGGTCTCGACGCTAGGGCAGCGGCCAGAGTGAGGACGGCCTTGGCCCGCATGGAGGCTGGAAACTTGTCCAATGTCAGGGGCGTGGGGAGCGGAGTGCTGGAGCGTCGCATACACGCCGGCCCAGGTTACAGGGTCTATTTCGGCAGGGACGGAGAAACCCTGATAGTCCTGCTCGGCGGTGGTACTAAAGAGCGCCAGCAGAAGGACATCGAGGATGCCCGCGATCTCTGGCAGGAGTACAGGCGTCGCAAGCAACAGGAGGTATGAGACATGCCGCTCACCCGTGATTTCAAGGAGACTGTGCAAGCCCGCGCTGAACGCGACCAGGCGTTTCGAGAGGAGTTGCTGAAGGAAGGCGTCGAGTGCCTTCTTGCGGGGGATGTCGACGCGGGCAAGATCGTGCTGCGTGACTACATCAACGCGACTATAGGCTTTGAGGAGCTTGGATCCATTACAAACAAACCGCCCAAGAGTCTGATGCGCATGTTCGGACCATCCGGCAATCCCCACGCCCGCAACCTCTTTGAGGTTATTAGCCGCATACAGCAACACGAGGGCGTTCAGCTCGAAGTCAACGCCGTTCGATAGTCGGGGGAGTCGGACCGAATACAAACTCTCCACAAGGAGAAGTAGCAAATGCCCAACATCGTTTACGTGTTAAGCAATCCGGCGATGCCCGGAATAGTGAAAATCGGCATGACCGACAGGCCGGATGTGCAGCGCAGAATGAGCGACCTGTACACGACCGGTGTTCCGCTTCCCTTTGATTGCGTCACCGCCCGAGAAATCGAGGACAGGGAAGCCGCTGAGATTGAGCGCGCACTACACACGGCCTTCGGGCCAAACCGTGTAAACCCCTCTCGAGAGTTCTTCCAAGTCGAACCCGAGCAAGTCGAGGTCCTGTTACGTGTGATGCCGGGCCGGGATGTAACCCCGCGGGACGCCGATCAGTCGTCCGAGCTCCAGCCGGATGACAGGGAGGCCTCTTCAGAGTTCAAGAAGCGTCAGAGCCGAACCAACGAACTGGAATTCCTCGCATCTCTCAACGAAAACGGAACAATTGTCTACGATAGAGTGCTGGCACTGGGAAAGCAGAACGGATTAAGAATCAGGTGGGGCTACAAAGGATTCTCACTCAACGCGGTGTCCAACGGGGCTATGGTCGTGGTTTGCTACGGCTACCCACCGTCGGCGTATAACCAAAACATTTACACTGACTTCGACTCGGTGTTAAGGAATTCAAACGTCCCACAGGATGTGGTGGAAGCACTGAGGACCGAGGCGCTGAATACTCGCCTGTTCGCCCCTGCAGGCAGAGGCAACAATCTTGTATGTCAGACCGACCAGCGTTGGGATGAACCCCAGTTGGGTGTGCTGATCGGTTGGATAAGCACAGTCATAGAGCGCGTCCGTGAATTCGAGACGTTGAATCCGAGTGAGTCAGACAGGTAACTCTTCCTAGCCTTCCGCCTTGTTTGGTCGAATGGCGACACGGGAGAATGGCAGGATGGAAGCCATCCAGATGCCGAGATGTCGCTCCTTGACACCAGGCTGCCAGATGACGAATGATAAAGAGTAAGACAGCTTATGACCAACAGACTCATCAACAGGAACACCAAGACGATCACCTTCTCCCTGCCGCCTGAGATGGCCGAGCAGGTGCAGGACGTGATGCGCGACGAGGGCCGCACCATGAGCGAACTCATCCGCGAGGCCCTTCGCAACTACATGGAAGAACGAGAGTGGCTCAGGACCATCCGGTACGAGAGACTCCGCGCGCGCCATGCCGAACAGGAATATCCACAGGGAGATTAGGGAGGACATTATGAAGAAGAAGCACCTACAGATGCTCACACCCGCGGCGCTCTACGCCAGGGTGTCCAGCGACCGCCAGGACGTGGACCTGTCCGTGTCCGCCCAGCTTCGGGCGCTCAAGGAGTACGCGAAGGCCAACGGCTACTCCGTGGCCCGCGAGTACGTGGACGAGGCCGAGA
>VXMO01000016.1 GCA_009841045.1 Dehalococcoidia bacterium | reverse complement strand
AACCTACACCCGCCCCCGCCGTCGCCCCGCTCTCAGTCATGGGCATCGGCAGTTGGCCTCGCCCGGCATGGATGCTCCGCGCAATCCATGACCGCCTTGAAGGTCGCATGAATGATGAGGATTTCGTTGAGACGGCCAACGATGCCGTCCGCCTAAGCGCTCAAGCCCAACTACGCGCGGGTGTCGGCGTCCTCACGGACGGTGAGCAGCGCCGCGACAACTACGTCAGCTTTGTCGGCGGCCTCCTGGACAATTCCCAGCTCATCCCGCTCACGGATCTCGCCGCCATGGTGGACGACTCCGAGGAGTTCGAACGGGAGCTTGCCGCCCTTGATGTGCCCGCCTCCAGCGTCCGCCATCCCGTTGTTTATGGGCGACTCGGACGCAGCACCGCGTTGGCAGTCCATGAGCTTGAGTTCGCCAAAGAGCTGGCGGACGGTCTGCCGGTCAAGGTTGCCCTCCCCGGCCCCTATCTCCTCACGCGCACCATGTGGCTGGATTGCCTCCGCGAAAGCCCCTACACCACCCGCGAAGAACTGGCCGAGGATGTCGTACGTGTCCTCCGAGAGGAAGCGCATTATCTGCTCGCCGCCGGCGCGTCCATCATCCAGTTCGATGAGCCCGTGCTAACGGAAGTCGTCCACGGCTCCTCACGCGCCCGCCGCAGCTTCATGTGCGGCGCGCTCAGCGAGCGCTACGACACCGCAACCGAACTCGCTTTCGCGCAGGATCTCCTGGCGCAGGTCACTCGCGGCCTCCCCCGTGAACGCCTCGCCATGCACGTCTGCCGCGGCAACTGGACCTCGGACGAAAGCGCCGCCCTCAGCGGCGACTACGCCCCGCTCATCGACCTGCTCTCCGCCGTCGATGTTGGCACCCTGTTCCTTGAGCTAAGCACGGAGCGCGCCGGAGAGATCGACGTTCTCGCCGGACTCCCCGACGACAAGCGCATCGGCGTCGGCATCGTCAATCCCAAATCCCCGCATGTCGAAGACGCCGACCTGCTCGATGCCCGCATCCGCCGCGCCATTGACGTCTTTGGCGCCCACCGCGTCCTCCTCACACCCGACTGCGGCTTCGCCACCTTCGCGGACAACCCCGTATCCTCCGCCGCCATCGCTGAGGCCAAACTCCACGCCATCGTCGAATCCCGTAACCGCGTCGCCCCAACGGTATGACGGCCCAACCCCATATCCTCCCCCTCGCCCTCTACGTCCATATCCCCTTCTGCCGCTTCAAGTGCTTCTATTGCGACTTCAATACCTACGCCGGCATCGAAAAACTCATCCCCGATTACGTCGCCGCCCTCACTACGGAGATCCGCCGATGGGGCGAAGCGCTGAGGCAGAACGATATCTGGGCCTCCGGCGAGACCATCTTCTTCGGCGGCGGCACCCCATCCCTGCTGACACCTGAACAGGTCGAAGACATACTCGCCGCCATCGGCAGCTCCATCCCTCGCCTCAGAAGCGCCGAAATCTCCATGGAAGTCAACCCGGAGAGCGTCACGCGTGATTTCGTCCGTGATGTCATGTCCCTCGGCGTCAACCGCTTCAGCATGGGCGCCCAGAGCTTCGACAACACGGAACTCCAGATGCTCGGACGGCTCCACAATAGTGACGGCACAGAACGCGCCATGGACGCTCTGCGCAGCGGCGGCGCGGATAACGTCAATCTCGACCTCATGTACGGCCTGCCCCGTCAGACCCTGAAGACGTGGGAGTCGAGCCTCACGGGGGCGTTGGCGCTAAATCCCGAACACCTCTCCCTCTATGCCCTGACCGTCGAAGAATCGACGCCGTTCCACGGGTGGGTGGAGTCCGGTCGCTTGCCCTCTCCCGACCCCGATCTCGCCGCCGACATGTATGAGATGGCCGAGCAGCGCATGGCGCAAGCAGGCCTGGAGCAATACGAAATCTCCAACTGGGCGCGACCTGGCCGCGAATGTCAGCACAATCTCGCGTACTGGTTCAACAATTCGTTCATCGGATTCGGCCCCGGCGCGCACTCCCATCTCTTCGGCACGCGATTCTCCGTCATGCGCCAGCCCCGCGCCTACATCGAGCACATGGCCGAACTGGCAAAGAAACCGATCACGGAGCCACCGCTGCTACCACGCATCGATGGCCCCGTAAGCGCCGAGGATACCCTCAACAACATCGTCCTCAACGACATCGCCCCCATCGACTCAATCGACCCCTACACCGACTCCATGCGCCGCGCCGAAACACTCGTGCTTGGCCTCAGGCTCAACCGCGGAGTTACGCAAGAAGACTACCGAGAACGATTCGGTGCGACCCCGGATGAATTATTCGGCCCCGCAATCGAAGAATCCATCGCCGACGGCCTCCTTGAACGAGTCAACGCCAACCTTGGCGAACGAAGCGGCAACATCCTCCGCCTAACCCCCCGAGGCCGCCTCCTCTCCAACGAAGTCTTCGTCCGCATCATGCGAAACGCCTAACCAGCCCTCCCCTCATTCCTGCGAAAGCAGGAATCCATCGGGACTCTCACCCCGTTCACCCTGAGCCTGTCGAAGGAGGAGCGGGGGCCCTCCTATGTCATTCTGAGCGCAGCGCAGCGGAGCCGAAGAATCTAAAATCGTAATTGCCCTCTCTCCGTCATTCCGGCGCAAGGCGCCCCGCCCCGTTCACCCTGAGCTTGTCGAAGGGTGAACTCCCCTCGTCATTCCCGCGAAAGCATGTCCCGTGCTCCGACACGGGGCGGGAATCCAGTGCCGCCCGCAGGGCGGCCACCTCCACCCACCACTCTCACCACCTGTTCGACGCAGTGCCTCGGCCGCGTTGACAGCTTCCCCTGCTGATTGCACAATGAGCGGGTCAGAGGAGCGGCGGTTTTTGCTTTTAAGACCGACTGCACGAACCGTTTTGCGTGGGGCAGGGAATCCCTGTCCCCTTGCAGGTTTGTGCAGATCGTCGGCTCCTCTGACAAGTAGTCCCGGTCACCATGCTGCAGGGGGGCACTCAATTTGGCCACGCTCAACGTTGCCAACAGGACCCTATTCATTGGGGATAACCTCCCTATTCTGCGCGGCATCAACTCCGAGAGCGTCGACCTCATCGCCACAGATCCGCCGTTCAACAAGGGCGTCAAGGCCTTTGAGGGCATCACCAAGGCCGGCGAGAACGTCAGCTATAAGGATGTATGGACATGGGGCGATGTGCAGGCCGAGTGGACGAATGAGATACTTGGCAACCACCCCGCGCTCTACAGCGTGATACAGGCCGCCAATGCAAGCGCCGGGGACGATATGGGCGCGTTCCTGTGTTGGCTCGCTGTCCGTGTCCTTGAGTGCCATCGGATACTCAAACCCACCGGCAGTATGTATCTCCATATCGACCACACAGCTCACGCTTATGCAAAGGCCATGATGGACGCCATATTCGGGCGTAAGAATTTCCGGAACGAAATCGTGTGGGCGTATACAGGGCCACAGAGAGCGTTAGGCCACTTCCCGCGCAAGCATGACACTATTTTGTTCTACTCAAAAGGTGACAAGTGGGTTTTCAATAGAGATGCTATTCGGATTCCGTCCAAGTGGAACGAATTAGGCGGCTTTAGCAAGGATGGAGTTAAGCGGAAAAACAGAGGAAAAGTGCCAGAAGATTGGTGGCATATGACCTTTGGCCCCAACACAAAAGAGCGCATGGGCTATCCGACGCAGAAGCCTCTCGCGGTGTATGAGCGCATTATCAAGGCGAGCAGCAACGAAGGGGATGTTGTGTTGGATCCGTTCGCGGGGTGCGCAACAACGTGCGTGGCGGCTGAACGACTAGGCCGAAAATGGATCGGCATAGACATCAATGAGGAAGCTACGGGTGTTATCCGTGATCGCTTGCAAGGCGAGGTGTCAAAAAGCATGGCGTGGAAAACCCTTGTGAAAACCCCGAAGAAACCGCCCAAGCGGACGGATGGCGGCGCTCCGGCCGCCCCGGAATTGCGTGTCATCAGCCGAAAGAGAAATGCGCGGCGTTGGTCAGTGAAAGAAGTACGTGAGACCTTACTTGGCGAGAATGGTCAGCGCTGCCAGGGGTGTGGTTGGGAGCCGCCATATCCTGACTATCTGCAGATTGACCACAAGAAACCGCGCTCGCTTGGCGGCGCGGATGAAATGGACAACTACACGCTCCTGTGCGACCCGTGCAACCGACTCAAGAGCAACAAGCTGACGCTGAATGAGCTTCGCGACGTGCGCGTCGAAGAAGGGCGCGTGGATGCTGTATGGTGGGCTGAAGAAAGGTGGCGATAAAGCGCGCCTCCCTCCGTCATTCCCGCGTAGGCCGGAATCTGTCCCGTGGCCCGACAGGGCCACCCTCCGCCCCTTTCACCCTTAGCCTGTCGAAGAGTGAACCCCCAGCACACTCCAGCGGGGTAGAATGTGCTCAGTGGAAGATCATCCACGAAAAGGAGCGCGCATGGCGAACCCACAAACCTCTCCGAAGTCGCGTCGCCCTCGCGAGAAAGCGATTCGCATGGGCAAGCAGATATACAAGGCTATACTGCCGCAAGTTGAGCGGGATCACCACGGCGAGTATGTGGCTATTGATGTCGACACCAGACAGTGGGCTATCGCCACCACCACACGCGCCGCGGTGGAAGACCTCCGCGCTCAATGCCCCGATGCCGTCAACATCCTCTGTGAGCGCGTTAGGTACAGGGCTCTGTATAGCTTCGGTGGCAGTTCATTGCGGAGAACCGGATGATAGAGGGGAGTGTGAATGCTGCGTATGAGGCAACTATCCCCTTACGCCTTTACGGCGCCAACAGCCAGGCGTTTGGCATCTCCGTCGTAGTTGACACCGGATTCAGTGAATTCCTGACCTTGCCGCCACGACTCGTTGCTGAGTTGGAGTTGCCTTTCGCCTACTTTGGGCAGGCAGTCTTGGCCGACGATACTGAAGCCGACTTTGATGTTCACCACGTCACCGTGCTCTGGGACGGCCGGCCGAGAGACGTTGAGGTCGGTGCGATGGGTGGCACACCCTTGGCCGGCATGCGGCTGCTGGACCAGCACACCCTGACCATCGACGTCGAAAACGGAGGCCGCGTCGCCATACAAGCCAAGGCCCAATAACTGCTTGCACGAACCCACAGGAACCCACAGCACATGCACGTCATCGGCACAGCAGGACACGTCGACCACGGCAAATCGACGCTTATCCACGCGCTGACCAGCATCGATCCGGACCGCCTCCGCGAGGAAAAGGAGCGCGGCATGACCATCGATCTCGGCTTCGCGTGGCTCCGCCTGCCCTCCGGCGAGGAGATCGGCATCGTCGATGTCCCCGGCCATGAGCGATTCATCAAGAACATGCTCGCTGGCGTCGGCGGCATCGACCTTGCCCTGCTCGTCATCGCCGCCGATGAAGGTGTCATGCCGCAGACGCGTGAGCACCTTGATATCCTTGACCTCCTGCGCGTCGAGCGCGGCATCGCCGTCATCACAAAGTCGGATCTCGTTGAGCCGGACTTCCTTGAGCTTGTCCGCGAGGAAATCACAGAGACTCTGTCTTCCACTACCCTCGCAGGCGCTCCCGTCGTTGCCGTCTCATCCCAGACCGGCGACGGCCTTCAGGACCTGATTGAACTACTCGATTCGCAGCTGCAGGAAACTCCGCAGCGACCCGACCGGGGACGCCCACGACTCCCGATAGACCGCGCATTCGCCATCTCCGGTTTCGGCACCGTCGTCACAGGCACTCTGATCGACGGCTCAATCTCCGTCGGCTCGGAGCTTGAAATCGTGCCCGGCCGACGCAATGTGCGAGTGCGTGGCTTGCAATCCCATAAACAGGCCGAGACGAGCGCCGAGCGAGGCTCCCGCACCGCCGTCAATCTCACCGGCGTTGATGTCGATGAGGTGTCGCGCGGTCAGGTACTCACCACACGCGGATGGCTCAAGACGACGGGCGCGGCGGACGGCTATATCCGCATGGCCGCCAACGCGCCTGGCCCTCTTCGCCATAACATGCAAGTGACCGTTCACTGGCTCGCCGCCGAATCTCTCGCCCGCGTCAGGCTCCTGGATTCCAACCGCCTCACGTCCGGCGACTCCGGATGGGTGCAGATCGTGCTTGAAACTCCCCTGCCGCTCATCAAGGGCGACTCGTTCATCGTGCGCTCCAATGTCGGCACGCTCGGCGGCGGCGAAATCATCGAGACCGACGCCCGACGCCACAAGCGCAACGACCCCAATCTCATCGCCCGCCTTGAGGCCCTCAGCGCGCCGGATCCTTCGGAGGTCATACTGCGAACCCTGGACTCCGGCGGCCCCCTGACTGTCCCGGAACTTGCGCGCCGTGCCGCCCTCTCGGAACAGGACGCCGGAGAATACGTCCGACGGCTCACGGACGATGGACAGATCATTAATGTCGGTGCCGGGGCTACTTTGTTATTTTTTTCACAGGACGGATGGAACACCCTCACGTCTGCCGCCACCGATCAGCTGTCCGCGTACCATAAGTCATTCCCCCTTCGTCGCGGTGCCTCACGGGAGGAACTCCGCAGCCGACTCCGCGCCCAGCCCGAGAATTTCCCTGAGATCCTTGCCCTCATGCAGGCCGAAAACGTCCTGGTCGATGAGGGCGCAATCGTCCGCTTAAAGGGCCATAAACCGGCCTTAAACCCCCCTCAAATGGCCCTTAAGGACGCTTTTTTAGCCCAACTGCGTGAAAAAGGGAACAATCCACCAACAGGGGTGGTAATCGACCCTGAGCTATTGGGTTTCTTGACAGATGAGGGGGAGGTAGTCCCTGTTGGGGAGGGAATTTACTACGATTCCGAGACCTACCGGAACATCACCGCCCAGGTCCTTGAGTACATTCAAATCAACGGCAAAATTACTGTGTCTGAAACGCGCGATTTATTGAATAGCAGCCGAAAATACGTACTGCCATTACTACAAAGCATGGACGCTCGACGCCTGACTCGCCGCATTGGAGACGACCGGGTGCTCGCCTAGGTGCTTTATGCCTATTGATCGTCTACAACTCTCACGGCAGGTCGGCGAACTGGCCGACTATCTTGATGACCAAAGGAGCGAATTCAGACGCTGTCTCGATCGTGCTCTGCAAGCTGTCGCCACCCACTCCGAGTCTGACGCCTTTGAGCAGTTGGCAGACAAACTCGAATCCCAACGTGGCGTGTATTCATGGCTGGTTCCCGGAGTGACTGAACCAATCACAACTAGCCATACTCCCCCTGCCCCGCCGCGCGACTACATCGTGCTGGCAGTGGATGGTTCCCAGATTGAAACTGACAGAGATTCGCCATTCGACGCCTACCTGATAAACATTGGCCGAGTGTACATTCGCTACGGACAATCATCGGACGCCGTAATCGAAAGCCAGGCTCACACGTACTACAAGCAGGAGGATTTGGTACTCGGTGGACGCCGCCGTCCCGGTCGCGAACATGTAATTGGCTCATCTGTAATTGCTGCCCGGCGTGACACTGCTGAGGTCAGTGCGCTTGCAGACATGGCAGAACAACTGCCGGAAAATGTTCCTGCCATTGGCCTCCTCGACGGCTCTCTGACGCAATGGCGTATCTCCGAAGCGGATAACATCGACGATCCTGATGTTCGCAAGAACTACATTGATGCGCTCTCTCGCCTGCAGGAGGTTTCCAGACAACGAGAATTCGTAGTCGCTTCCTACATCTCACGCCCACGCGCCCGTGAAGTGGTCAACGCCTTACGAATTGCAATCTGCCCATTTGACACTCCGAATTGCGGTTCATACTGCCGCGACAAGGCGGAAGGAGAACGACCATGTGATGAAGTTGCCCGTATCCGTGATCGGGACATCTTCGAAGAACTACTCATTAACGAGGATGACCGTTCCGGAGTTTTCCGGAGCACGGCTGATGAAATTGCAGAATATGGAGAGCACCTCCCGCACTTCTTCTACATTGCAGCTAGCGAAGAGCTCGCCCGGGCCGAATTCCCACAATGGTCCCTGAATCATATAGATCTCTTACACACTCTCCTATGCGATCAAATCCACCTTGGGAATGGTTATCCACTTGCATTGGCAGAGGCCCATGAAGAGGCCGTTGTTCGAGCGGACGATCGTGAATTATTCAGACAACTGCTCAACAACGAAGCAATAAATCGCTCCGCGCCGAATCGAATTTCGGCAAAGTCAGCAGCCAAGCGCCAACGTTCGCTATGATTCCGTCATCACAAACGCTAGAGTTTCACTATGACAACAGCAGATTCTGAACACACTATGAATAACGACGTTCAGCTTGGCCGCATTGGCGAAGTAATTGAGGCCAACACCGGCGGCTTTGTAGCGGAAGCGCAATTGCTCCACACGCCCCCCGCGCTCGGCTCAGTTGCCGTTATCCGTGATTCCGGCATTGATATCCTTGCCATCGTCTCGTCAGCGGAAACAACTCCCAGGGACGCGGGCCGCCGGCCAACGGCGCGCGGCACAGATTATCAGTCGGAAGACGAATTCTACCAACGACATCCCGAGATTTCACGCCTAATTCGTACTGTGTTTTCGGCCGTTATCGTCGCGCACCGTTCGGACGGCCAACTTTATCCCTATCTGCCGCCGCGCCCTCCCCGCCTGCATGCTTTTGTCTATCCGGGAACCGTAAATGATATTGACGAATTGGCAAAAGACCCGCTAACTCTCCAGAACATCGCCGCGGCGCGCATGGACACAACAAACGAATTTCTGCCCGCTGCAATTCGCACACTTGCAAGCGTTCAGGGCTCCACACGTGCACAGGAGGAATATTTACGTGAGACGGGGCGCCGACTTGTTCATTTCATGCGAGATGATATGCAGGGACTCCAAGCTGTTCTTGCCAAGATACGCCCCTCGCCCTCCAAAGAGCATTCAGTCACCTCTTCAAATAGAGACACCTAAATCACGAACAGAGTAAGGCATAAATCAAATATGGATATCTCACACATCCGCACCATGTTGGAAATTATCAAGCATGGCAGCTTCTCAGAAGCGGCCGCCGCCCTAAACATCAGCCAGCCCGCCGTCAGCCTCCATGTCCAGCGTCTCGAACGGGAACTCGGCGCGCGCTTGCTGGATCGGGGCGGCGCTCGTGTGCGCCTCACCCAACACGGCGAGGCCTTTCTTCGTCACGCGGAGCGCATTGCTTCCGCCGACACGGAGATGCGCGAAGATATCGCCCGACTTGCACATGATCTGACTGGCGCTTTGCGCCTCGCCGCGAGCACGATTCCCGGCGAATTTTTGCTCCCAAGCCTCCTGGCCGATTTCACGGCCCTGCATCCGAACGTCACCGCAGCGCTTACCGTGAGCGACACGGAAGCAGTGATAAGCGAGCTGGAGAGCGGCGCATGCGACGTGGGCTTCACCGGCGCCCCTTCCCGCCGATCCACACTGACTCAAGAGCCGATTCATAAGGACACGCTCGTCCTTGTCGTACCGGCCAACCACCAATTTGCTAGTAGATCCTCGGTTGGTGTTGACGAACTGAGCAGTCAACGGTTCATTGCCCGTGAGCCAGGCTCCGGCACGATGGCATCAATCCAGCGCATACTCGCCGACTCCGGCATTGAAGCGCACCAGTGGATGCCCACAGCGGTCCTGGGGTCTACGCAGGCCGTCATCAATGGAGTGGAGGCAGGCATGGGCGTGTCATTCGTTTCCGCCCTCGCTGCACGACATGGCGAGAAGGCCGGAACAATCGCTACTGTGTCGCTGGAGGGCGTGATGTTGGAGAGAGACCTGTTCATGGTGTACCAGCAAGACCACATCACAACGCGTCTGCTGGAAGAGTTCACTGACTATGCACGCGGATGGCTCGCCAACGCGGACGCGCACATCTCCGGCGGTACTGAAACGACATGACATCCAACGGACCCATAGGAAGCACGGGAGAACGCGAGGTTGGTGTTGTCATTAGCGGCTCGCTCAGCCAGGGTGTGCAGGTCAGGCTGGCACGTACACGATCCGTTGAGGACATCGCCGTCGGGGCGTACGTCTCCATTGACGGACAGTTCGACCGCTCATTCGGCATGATCACGGACATCAGGCTGGAATCTATTGACAGATCGGTTGAGACAATCGTCTCTGATTTGGACGACCCGTTCGTTTCGGACGTCCTGGAAGGAACTGCTTACTACGGCATCGTCGACGTGCTACCTACACTCATCATCGACCCGGCAACCGGCGAATCACGGCCCGTGCGAACAGTTCCTCGCCATTTCTCCCGTGTCGTTGACGCAAAGATGGATGACATTAAAAGCGTCTTTGGCGAGGAAGATAAAACCCATCTCGGCATTGGGCAGCCGCTTGCCATGGAAAACGTCGACATCGTTCTCGACCTCAAGAAAGTCGCTGAGCGCTCCGTCGGCGTCTTCGGCAAGTCCGGCACGGGCAAAACGTTCCTCGTGAGGCAGCTGCTTGCGGGGCTCGTGAAGTCCAGAGAGGCCGGGGTTCTCGTCTTTGACATGCACAACGAATACGGGTGGGCGGGCACGGACCGCGAGCGGGCACGGCAAGTCAAGGGGCTCAAGCAGCTCTTTGGCAGCCGGGTTGTCGTCCTGACGCTGGACAAGGCAGCGTCGGATCGCCGCGGCGTTCCCACGGACGGTGAGATTCGGATAAGTCACAGCGAAATTGAACCCGAAGACATCGAAGCGCTTTCGGAGGCACTGAGCTTAACTGACGCGGGACGGCAGCTGCCCTACCGCCTCCACCGCAAGTACGGCAACAAATGGTTCACCGAGTTCCTTGCGCTGGACGGCGATGGCATGGCCGAGCTTCGCAATGAGATTGGCGAGCACGAGGGCACGATGCAAGCGCTGCAGCGCCGTCTCCGCGCATTTGATCGATTCGGATTCATCACAAAGGACTCCGGCAGCGGCTCAGTGCGGAGCATCGTGGACTATCTGCAGAAGGGGATGTCCGTCGTGCTGGAGTTTGGACAGTACGGTCGCCACGAACTCGCCTATATGCTTGCCGCCAATCTCCTGACACGCCGCATCCATGACCAGTACGTCAGCCGTTCTGAGAGGGCCATGGGCGAGGCAGGCGAGGAGCCGGCGCCCCTCGTCATCGCCGTCGAGGAGTCCCACAAGTTCCTGAGCCGCAGCATTGCGAGTCAGGCAATCTTCGGAACGATAGCGCGAGAAGACCGCAAGCACGGCGTCACACTCCTTGTGGTGGATCAACGGCCGAGCAGCATCCATGACGAGGTGCTCTCGCAGATCGGCACAAAGCTCGTCTGCCTGCTGGACAGCGAGCGTGACATCGAAGCGATCCTGGCGGGAATGTCTGAACGTTCCAAGCTACGCAACGTTCTTGCGCGACTGGAAAGTCGGCAGCAGGCACTGCTGATGGGCGACGCGCTGCCGATGCCGGTTGTCGTCCAGACACGAGAGTATGGTTCAGCGGAATCCTACGCCGCGTTCTCCATCACGGATGCCATCGAATCATCCGCCGCCTTTGCTCAGGAACGCGACGAGCTATTCAATTAGCATGAAGCGAGAGGAATTGGATTCGGGAGTTGGGAAATGATTGAAGCAGGCAGCCTTAGCATCGACTTTGGGGCCATCAATTGGCTGGCGGTTGTGGCCGCAACCATCTTTGCGATGGCTTTCGGGATGTTGTATTACATGCCGTTCGCAGTTGGAAACGCATGGATGGACGCGCTTGGAATCACAGTTGAAGATATCAACGCGCGCGGGGGGCATGTACGAGCTTTCGCGGTCGCCATAATCGGCGCTCTCCTCAGTGTCACCGCCATTGCCATCCTTGTTCAACTCACCGGTGCGGACTCCTTTGTCGGTGGACTTGTGATTGGAGCGCTCGCCGCAGTCGGCCTTGTTATTGCGCCAATGGCAACCGCGTACATCTTTGAGGGACGTCCGCTCAAGCTCTACATCATCAACGCGGCTGAGAATTCCATATCGCTGATTGTCATCGCGCTAATCCTCACCCTCTGGCAATAGACAATCGGCCACCACGGCGCATGGACGCCATAATGGTTTCATGCGCCGCATTGCGTTTGACATCACCCCATTGGCCCCCTACCGCCTCGATTTGACTGCCTGGGCGCTCAAGCGGCGTGAGGACAACATGTGGGATCGCTGGGACTCAGACACCGGAACGTACAGACGCCTGATCGTTCACGGCGGCATACCAATTGACGTTTCTGTGTCGCAAACTGGTCCCATCAACTCACCCTTGCTTCGTGTCACCGCTACCGTAGATTCAGATTCCGCAAATATCACAAACGGTGCCATTCGAGAAGAGGTGGAACCGATTCTGCGCTTGCTCCTGGGAACAGATGTTGATCTGTCGAGATTTCACCGCATGGCATCAATTGACGCCACACTTTCCCGCTTGGCGACCACGTTGACAGGCTTGAAGCCTCCGCGCTATTCCACCTTATTTGAAGCGTTAACTAACGCGATCACCTGCCAACAGATCACCCTAACTGCAGGACTCCGAATTCTTGGGCGGCTTGCCGCCGTGTGCGGCGCGCGTATGGAGGATGCCGTGTCTTTTCCCCTCCCGGGAAATGTGGCGCAGTTGTCTGCGCAGGACCTCATTGATCTTGGGTACAGCCGCCAGAAGGCCCGTGCAATGGTTGAACTCTCAGCGCTAGCAGTTCAAGGCGAGTTGGAACACTCAATCATCAATGGCCTAAACGATGACGAGGCTGTCGAGAGGCTGCGTCAGTTGTACGGTGTGGGGCGATGGTCTGCCGAATATGCCCTGCTTCGCGGGGACGGCCGCCTGAGCATCTTTCCGGGCGATGATGTCGGCGTACGCAAGCACCTGGAACAATGGCTGAAGCTTGATCATCGTCTCAATTACGATGGCGTAAGCCATATTCTAGAGACGTGGCAGCCATTTGGTGGCATGATTTATCTACACCTCCTTACTGCATCCCTAGTGGATTCGGGTCGTGTTACGGGAAACGAGGCAATAGAGGCTAATTGATGCCCCCCCCTGTGCGTACTCTCGTGCTTCGGGAATCGACGGAGATAATCGCTCCGCCAGAGTCCGTTCGCGCAGTCTTTGACGATCTGGAATCGTGGCCGGAATGGAATAGCGTATGTCGGGATGCAGCCTGGATGAGTGGTTTGCCGTGGTCAATCGGCTCCGGATTTCACATGACGCTCCGCATGGCGCGTCGGCCCGTAGGGTTCAGCGTCTTCGTCACAGAGTTTGGCCAGGATGCTGTGACGTGGGAATCAACAATGTTATCCGTTAGGGGAACACGGCGATTTACATTTGAAGAACACGCTGGTGGTTCCACAACGCACGTTACAGATCAGAAGACTTTTCACAGCCCCTACCTGCCAGTGCGTATCTTCTATCCACGGCCCATTATTCAAGCCATGTCACGTGCCTGGCTGGCATCTCTCAAGCGGCAGTCTGAATTAGCACATGTGGAGCGTAGGTAATGGCATTAGAAGTCAAGCATTTCAATCGGATCGCAGCCCCGCCGGAGAAGGTGTGGGAACAGTTTGCCGATGTCATGGGGTGGCCAAGCTGGATTCCCACTTTTCGCGGCGCGAGCTGGGTCGAAGGTGAGGCCTGGACAGACGGAGCACGGTTGCGCATGGCGATGGGCTTCGGACCGGCAACTCTGGGCGTCGATGTCACAATCGTGAACGTTGACCTGCCTCACAGCATTGCATGGACGGGCCGACGTTTCGGCGTTACAAGCATCCACACCTGGACGTTTACGCCCGATCGAGACGGCACGATCATGACATCTGAGGAGGTCTTTGATGGACCCGCCCCTCAGCTGCTTGGCGTTACCGGACTACGACCGATGATCAGCCGCATCACAGAATCCTGGATGGACAGTCTCCAGAAGAAGGTGGAGGGGACACCGGACACCACGGACTCCTGACGTCTCCTTCTTCCTACCATATGGACGCGGCGCGGCGCATTCACTACGATTGATTTGGCCGCATGAATAGCATGGCCATAGAACACATCAACCTTGGGGAGGACGAACAAAATGGCACGTACAGACACACAGGCCCTGATCGACCGACTGGCTTCCAGCTACGCCGCGCTGGCAGAAGCCGCAGTGAATCTGAGCAATGAAGACCTCGACAAGGAGATCCCCGGATATGGTGGCCGACCCACTCCCGTTCGTAATCTTCTCTACGGGGCAGCCAACCACACGCGCGAGCACGTGAATCACATCAACAAGATTCTGGATGTTACCGGGCATTCCGGACAGAGCGAGGCTCTTGCCATTCTGGAGCAGGGTGCGCAGGCCTTCGGAGCGCTCAACGGAGCCCTTTTGCGTGTTGATGACGACGATCTTGCGCGCTCACACGAAGATCAATCCGTCAAGGATGTCTTGGAACATGTTGCTGGCTCACTCGACAGTTTTGTCAATTTCGTCAGCGAAGGCACAAAGGCATAGATGACAATACGTTCCCGTTATGACCGATCGGTGATTCACACCCGAAAGGGCTGGCGACAATGAGCGATTACGTCAGCTACATGGAGGAGCACGGCCACGAGCAGTTGATGGTGTTCGGGGATGCCTCTACCGGCCTCCGCGGTGCGATCGCCATACATGACACAACGCTCGGCCCTGCGCTGGGTGGCCTCCGCATCTGGCCGCACGCCACGGAGCATGATTCCATCATGGACGTACTGCGGCTATCCGAGGCTATGACGCTGAAATCCGCAGCGGCTAGCCTCGATCTTGGCGGCGGCAAGGCGATCATCATGCGCAATGCTGCTCGGGACAAGACAGAGGCACTCCTCCGTTCTTTCGGCACCAAGGTGGATTCCCTCAATGGGAAATACATCACCACGGAGGATGTCGGCACGACGACGGCAGATATGCAGTGGGTGGCTCGGGAGACAAACTACGTCACCGGCCTCCCCTCTGAATCCGGCGGCAGTGGCGACCCTTCTCCTATGACATCGTACGGCCTTTACCAGGGTTTGCTGGCTACTGCACAATACCTCTGGGGATCGGATGACCTCAGTGGAATGCGCGTCGTGCTCATGGGGCTGGGAAAGGTGGGCAACTATCTTCTGCCTTATCTCAAGGGAGAGGGTGCCGTCATCTACGGAACGGACATTGACCAAGATCGAGTGGAGCGGGCGCAGAACCAGTTTGGCCTCGTCCCCATTACTCCGGACGAAGTATTCAACTACGAGTGTGACATCTTCGTGCCATGCGCGCTCGGAGGAATACTGAACGACCAAACTGTTCCACAGTTGCAGTGCAAGGCCGTTTGCGGAGGCGCGAACAACCAACTCCTTGAGCCGCGTCACGCGGATGATCTTGCCGCGCGGGACATCCTGTACGCGCCTGACTATATTGTCAACGCCGGCGGCGTTATCAACGTGTTCCATGAGATTGGGCGGAGCTACAGCGCCGAGGAGGCACGCCGCAAGACGGGGCAAATCTACAACACGTTGACGACGGTCTACGAGAACGCCAAGGCAGAGAACATCTCCACGGACGAGGCAGCAAGGCGCATCGCACTCAGCCGCATTGACTCCGTACGCAAGATACGCCGCGCTCGTTGATCTACACGGTTCGTGACACCCTCTCTGCTACGATGAGAGTGACACCTGAACCGGAGGCCGCATCGCATGGATATCCTGTCGCGTCCCGGCAGGCCTACTCTGATTCTTGCAATCGCACTTACGCTTGCGGCTATTGCATACATCAGCTGGAAAGTCACTGAGTCTCCCGATCAAGCCCTGCAATTCACCATCAACGGCCTGAACGTGGGAGCGGTGTATGCCCTCCTCGCGCTCGGATTCACGCTTGTTTACAGCACTGTCTGGTTCTTTGACCTCTACTATGGCGCAGCAGCGGCAATCGGCGCGTATGCCGTCTTCTATCTCAGGGCCGGACAGGCGACCGACACTGCCTACGACCCGGCAAATATCGGCCTGAACATCGCTTTGGGCTTGGTGGTTGCCGGAGTCGTCGCGTGGGCGCTGCACACCGCATTCTTTGAACGCCTTCGGGAACGCTACGCCGCTCTGCTTGTTCGAGCAGCGTATCTCCTGGTTGCGGTCGTCGCGGGTGGCTACACCATGATCCTCCTGCAGTATCCGGACAATCTCCATCAAACCGCTGCTCCACTAATAGCGCTCATTAGCGCCGCCGTCATTGGGACAGTTCTTTATTGGACGCTGAGTCGATTCGCTCCCGGTTCAGCGACGCCCAGCCAATGGGTCGCCATTCTCAGCGTCGCAGCTGGCCTTGTTGTCGGGGCAGTTGCGGCTATCGCGCTCGCTCAGGCTCCGGAGTCACGTCTCTACATCAGTTGGCTGGTGTCCTGCCTCCTTGCAGGAGTCGTAAGCCTTGCGCTCTACCGTGGGTTGTACGCTTTCATTCTCATCCGGGCTCGCTCAACTCTAATCATGCTTGTCGCGACACTGGGGGTATTGCTGACCATCACAGCAATTCTTGTCATGACGTTTTCTAACACAACACACCCACTGCCTGCTTCGTTCGGTAACAACTTGCTAACCTTGGGCGGCGCAACATTCAAGGCATTTGCGCTGTTCGCCATCGGCTGTGCAATCGTCGGGTTTATCTTGCTGTGGCTCCTCATCCACAAGTCACCGCTCGGCAAGATCATCCGCGCCATTGGTGACGATGAACAGGTCGCGCGCATTGTCGGTATCAACACAACGGCGATAGTTGCGATCGTCTTTTTTATTGGAGCGATGTATGCCGCGTTCGCCGGAATACTCACCGGCCAAGACATCGCGATACAGCCCCGGATGGGCCTGGAACTCCTGTTGAAGGGTTGGATCGCATCGGTCGTTGGCGGCATCGGCAATCTCTACGGAGCGATTCTTGGCGGGTTCCTATTGGGCGTCGTAGAGCAGTTCGGCATCTGGGACATCCCGGGAGAGTGGCAGGACGGCGTCGCTCTCGTCCTCCTCATTCTATTCCTATCCTTTTGGCCAAGAGGGATCATTCCGAGGCGGTAGGAACAAACGATGCAGATACGTCAACTGGAAATCTCGCAAAACTTTTCACGTCTGCCGCAGACGCTCTTATTCTCGCTGCGAAACCATCTTGAAATCTGGGCGACAGTGATTGTGATTTTGGCGGCGGCGACCTTTATGCTGTCGCGCGGCACGGGATTCTCCATCACCTTGGTGACGGTGTTCGCCATCTGGGCGATGCTGGCCGTCAGCCTGAACCTCGTTCTTGGCTACACTGGCCTGCTCTCCGTCGGCCACGTGGGGTTTTACGGCATCGGAGCATACACGGCGGCCGTGTTGACGGCCAACCCGCGACAAGAACTGCTAGAGGGGGAAATCATCCAGATCTTTGCGTGGCCGTTCTTTGCCGCGCTGCCCGTCGCTGTCCTGCTGTGCGGGGTGGTCGCATTGATTGTCGGCGTAGCATTCAGCCGGTTCCGTGACGATGTTTACGTTCTCGTGTCGTTCGGATTCGCCATTATCGCTTACAATGTATTCGTCAACTGGCAATGGGTGACGCGAGGGCCTTTCGGCATTCACCAGATTCCGAAGCCCGTAATCTTCGGATACACCATCAACGACGATCTTGAGTTTCTGTTGCTCACGTTGGCATTCCTCGCCATCATCGTCGGCATATCGTGGCTCATCGTCACGTCCTCATTCGGTAGGGTGCTCAAGGCCGTGCGAGAGGATGAGGACGCCATAGAGGTGTTCGGTTACCGTTCATCCCGCTACAAGCTCGCCATCTGGGTGATTTCCGCGATGATGGCGGGGCTGGCGGGAGCGATGCTCGCCACATACACCTCCTTCGTGGACCCAAACTCCTTCATCCTCCTTGAGTCAATTCTGCTTGTGGCCATCGTGATCCTCGGCGGGCTGGCCAGTATCTGGGGTTCGCTGCTCGGTGCGTTGGCATTCGTGCTTCTTGAGGAGGGAGTGCGCTTTGTACCGTTTCTGCCGCCGGAGCACGTGGGCCAGGTACGGCAGATCATACTCGGAACACTGCTGGTATTACTGATGTTGTTCAGGCCGCAGGGAGTCGCAGGACGGTTCAAGCTATGACGACAAGTGAACGACATTCAATCGAGAGTTCTTTCGTCCTTCAGACGCTCGACATTGAGAAGCACTTTGGCGGCGTCAGTGCGGTCGACCGGCTGTCGATAAGCATTCCGCGCGGTCTCATCACTGCCATTATCGGCCCCAACGGCTCCGGCAAGTCCACTCTAATCAACCTCCTCAGCGGAACTTTGCCTCTCGACGGTGGAATGGTTGTTGTCGGGCCAAAGAGACTTCGTGCAATCAGGCCATACGACTCTCCCAACATTGGACTGACCAGAACATTCCAGGACGTGAGGCTCTTCGAGCAAATCAGTGTGCTGGACAACCTGTACGTGGTAATGACGGAGAGATCGTCCCTTCTCTCCCTCTTCCAGAGGGCTCGCAAGGAACACAGGGAGCGCGCGGAGAGAATCCTGCATGTTGTGGGCCTTTGGGAAAAGCGCAACGATCTGGCTGAAGAACTGTCATATGGCCAACGAAAACTCCTGGAGGTTGGCCGCCTCATGGCGATGAACACGCAAATCTATCTCTTTGACGAGCCTTTTGCCGGGCTTGCTCTTCATATGATTGAGGTCGTCAAGGGCGTTATCCGGGAGCTGCAGGAATACGACAGGACGATTATCTTCGTGTCCCACAACATGGGCATTGTGCGCGAGCTCTCCGACTATCTCATCGTCATGGACAGTGGGCGGCTCCTGGCACGCGGACAGCCCGACCGCGTTCTGAACGATCCGGCGGTCATTGAAGCGTATCTGGGCAACTGAGGGCGGCGAGGCGAACATGACGGCACAGAGTCAACCCGAGAGAGTGGAGGAGCATGCAGATGCTTCGCCGTTGCTCGAATTGAGTGACGTGTCCGTGCACTATGGCGCGGTCATCGCCCTTGACCATGTTTCGGTGCAGATTCACCCCGGTGAAGTCGTCGCGCTCATGGGTCCCAATGGGGCGGGTAAGTCCACGATTCTCAAAGCAGTCATGGGAATGGCGCCTGTCTCAACAGGCTCAATTAGATGGCGCAATGACATCCTGGATTCACCAACGCATGAGATCGTCAAGCGCGGCATCTCCATGGTTCCGCAGGGCCGCCGTGTCTTCACACATCTAAACGTGGAGGAGAATCTGGAGCTTGGTGGAATGCACGTCCGCGATAATGCGGAGCGAAATAGACGACTTGATGCCGTCATGGATTTCTTTCCCATCCTGCGCGAAAAGCGGCGCGATCCGGCAAGCGCCATGTCCGGCGGACAGCAGCAGATGCTCGCGCTGGGACGCGGCCTGATGTCATCGCCGGAGATTCTGCTGCTGGATGAGCCGACGCTCGGTCTTGCTCCCATCATCGTCTCGGAAGTATTTCAGAGGGTCACGGAAATAAGCAGGACATTCGGCACGACGATCGTGCTCGTAGAGCACAACATCAGGGGCGCGCTTAACATCGTTGACCGCGGCTACATTTTGGACAAAGCGCGGGTGGCCTTTGAGGGCACGCCTAAGGAAATTGAAGACTCGGACATCCTTACACAGGTCTTCCTGGGGCGAGAGGACGACGAGGACTAAACCTGATGGTGCGGGCCATCCGGCGACCTGTCTCTAGCGCTGCCGTTCCCATCGGAAGAACCGCACGGCCAATACAACGCTCGCCAGCAACCATACCCCCATGACCCCAAGGCTGGTAGGTTCAAACCCGGAGCCTGTGGCAAACGGGTGGAATGATTCATGCATGGCCGTCGCAAAGTGGCGCACCGGAAAGATGTCCGCGAACGTGATTAGCCAAGCCGGTGCATCGTCCATCGGAATGAAGACATCCGAGATGAACAAGAGCGGTAGAATGCTTGCATTCACGATGGCAGGCGCAGCATCTGCATTTGGAATAAAATTTGCCACCGCCACGCCCAATGCACAGAAGGTCGCCGCTCCAACAACGCAGGTTACGATGAATGCGGCCATTCTCGTAGTTGGTATATCAACGTCATAGACCACCACACCAGCCGCAAGCACAATGACCACAAGCAGAATCCCAAGTAGTACGGAATGGATAACGAAACCGGCAATCAGTGCTCCCGGAGGCAACGGCGTGCCGCGTATCCGCTTCAGCAGGCCGTTGTCTCTACTGAACGCCAAGTACATCGCGATGTTGTTGTAGCAGGCGCCAACAAGCGCGAAAACTACAATGCCTGGAACGTAAAACGTGGACAGACTTGCTGTGCCACCCTCGAACTGAACTTCGTTGCTGCCGAATAGCAGATTGAAAATCACGAGGAACATGAGCGGGAACACGATGGTGAAAAAAGCGGCGGCAGGGTTTCGCCAAAAAGCCGTGTTCTGGTAACGCGCCTGTCTCAGGGCGAGGGCGATGGTTCTCATTACCCATTCCCTCCGTTGTCCGCGTATCCTCGCGTTACATCGAGGAACGTATCCTCCAACGACCGTCTGGAAACAGTCAGCCCCTGTAGCTCGATGCCCTGCTTGGTCGCCCACGAAGTCAGTTGATGCAGGGTAGTCGTTGGCGTTGTCGTGCGGATTTCATAGACTCCTACCCCATTGGCCGCTTGGGCACCGAGATCATCTGGCAGAGCGGAGGCATTCTCGTTCAGCCGAAATCGAATCAGGGTGGAAGTGTTCACTCCTGCAATCTCTTGCGGCGAGCCTTCTACAACGACGCGACCTTCAACCATGATCCCTACCCGGTCTGCCAAGTATTCAGCTTCCTCCATGTAGTGAGTCGTCAGCAGGATTGTCTTGCCGAGTTCTTGAAGGTTCTTCACCATGTCCCACGCGCCACGGCGGGCCGACGGATCAAAGCCAGTAGTGGGCTCATCAAGAAACAGTAACTCCGGGTTTCCGGCCAACCCGACGGCAACATCAAGGCGTCTCTGCTGGCCACCTGAGAGTTTTCCCACGCGAACTCGGGCTTGTTCCGTCAGGCCGGTCGCTTCGAGAACCGCGTCAAGCGGCAGTGGATCGGGATAATAGCCGCGAAAGAGATTCACCGTTTCCGAGACGGACAGATACTGGTCCACGCTCGTCGTCTGCAGGACGATGCCGATGCGTTCCCTATACCTCCTCGCACCCTGCGCAGGGTCATGACCCAGAACCCTTACTGTGCCCGCGCTTCTATTCCTGTGGCCTTCTAGGATTTCGATTGTCGTCGTCTTTCCCGCCCCATTCGGTCCAAGCAGGGCATACACTTCTCCCGTCTCGATGCGCAGGTCCACACCTTTGACAGCCTCAAAGCTGCCATACGACTTTCGCAGACCCGCAACATCAATGGCGGGAGAAAAAGCAATACGTTCGGTCAATCAGCACCTCCGCGGTCGACTAGTACCATCGGAAAACGAAGCGTTGAACTAGGAATCCGGCGGAAATCACAACCATCACATCCAATAGTAGCGCAATCAACAGACGCGCCATATACCATGCCCGAGGTTCGGCTGAAACGAGTGGCACCGGCCCTGATTCAATATGGGCAGCGACAGGTTCGTAAACGAACGGAACGGTAGGCTTCACGGCACTCTTCTTGACTGTCTTCTGCGTCTGCTGGATGTCTGTAACCTTCAGGAGATTCAACGGCGCTGCTCTACCAGGATCTTCTTTTTCAGACCTGGATTCGGTCACTAGTGCCATATACTGTCCTGGCGACCGCACCCGCACCATCAGGATTAACGAGCCGTCTGCTGGTTTTCTCAGGTCTGCATGCGTATGTTCCCATTCCTGCGCATCGCTCTGCCTCATGATCAACTCTACAGAGTCATGACTAATCTCTGCGCGCTCATCTCCGTTTTCGGCGATCCCCACTCCGTCCTGCGCAGCCAGGACTATCTCCAGCAGCGCGGGACGATTGAGGGATTCTAGCCTCATTGGTTCGCCCGCCACGTCAAAGAACTCTATAGAGACACATATGCAGTCCAGCAGTGAAGCTGTCTCATTTGGTGGGATGCACGCAGCTTCATCCTGTGTCAGACGAACCTGGTATGGGACTGCTAGTGTGCCCGCGAGGGCAATAAACCGGGCGCGCCCGCTTTGATCCTGCACTTCTGGGCCATCGAATAACTGTGCCTGCGTCGCGCGAGGCACGGGAACAAATGTGGGTTCAACTCGTCTGAGCTTCACTGATGGGTGGTCGAGAATCTTTGATGAACTGGCGGAGTTCCTAGCATCCCCACCAAGTAGTGATGAATCGCCGGAAGTCTCATCGCTTTGCACAGGAGTTGCCACCTCAACATCGTTCGCAGATTCCACCCTGGGTGGAGGCGGATCGTCCACATCGGGTTCAGGTGTAGGCCTTGGCGCCTTCATTACAGCAATGCGGACTTCAATGTGGGACTCTAACTCACCATCCATTGCGGCGACGCGGAGTGTATAGACACGCCGGGCGTCTCTCGGCGAGAAACTGGGCGCAACCATGATCTGCCCAGTCTTTGAATCCATGATGAAGGCTCCCTGATCCGACTGACTAACAATCCTGAAATGCACAGATTTTCGCTCCGGATCTATTGCGGAGAGTGCTGCCCCAACACGACTTCCGCCGCTCACGCCGGCTGTTACCTCCCTCCGCAGCTGTGCAGGTTCATGTCTCACGGGGATTCCGCACCCATCCAGGATGAGTTGGGCCTCGGTAAAGACCGGAGGCTCATTGACATCGCCGACCATCACCGTGAGATTGAGGTGATCGTCAGCATTGAATTCACTCTCAGTATTCCCAAGGTCGTCGCGTCCATCGGAAACAGACACACGCAACTCGAATGGGTCTCGCAGGGTCTCAAAGTCCAGCGATGTGCTAGGACCGAGCGTTACGTAGCCGGTGGGCGGATGAATCACGAAGATCTGCTCATCCTGCCCGGACAGCGCATATACGAGAATGTCTCCATCCTCATCCATCTCAGAGGTCACACCGTCTCCAATCCCTTTGTAAAGGGTGTGGGCGCCCGGGCATGAATTCTCCGGAATCATCGTGACGATGACCTTGGACGGGAAGCGAGGCGCGTCATTCGCATCCTTAACCTGAACGACCACACCCAGACTGCTCTCATTGCGACCATCGTTCACGACAATCCGGAACAGATACGCGTTGTCAGTATCTGCATCGAAAGGATTTTCAAAGTTCGGGGGCGTAACAAAGGTCAGCCTGCCCTGATTGTCAATCACGAAACTGGCCGCGTCTGCCCCCTCAACATCCCACGTAATGCTGTCTCCATCGGGGTCAGTGGCGGAGTATACCGCAACTACTGTCGTGTCATTCTCCGAGTAACTGATTGACGTGGAGCCGGTGATTGAGGTGGCCTCGTTGATGTCGTTGACCGTAGTTTCAATATTCAACTCGGCGGTGAGGCTCCCGTCTGACGCCATCACCGTCATCTCGTACACGTTGTCCCTGTTTGCATCATTTGGGTTCTCATAGTCTGGCGAGGAATTAAACGTCAGTTCCCCCGTCGCGCTAATAGAGAACCGTCCCGCATCAGTTCCTTTGATGTCCCACGTGATCGCATCTCCATCCGGGTCAGTGGCGGAGTATGTCGCCACCAAGTTGGTGTGGTTCTCCGGGTAGGTGACGGATGTAGAGCCGGTGATTGCTGCGGCCTCGTTGATGTCGTTGACAGTGATTTTGATGTCCAGTTCGACGGTGAGGCTCTCGTCCGACGCAGTCACTGCTAGTTCGTACACATTGTCGGTGTCGGAATCACGCGGCTTCTCATAGTCCGGCGGTGAATTAAATGACAACTTGCCTGTCACGTCTATGGCGAATCGCGCCGCGTCTATCCCCGCAATGTCCCAAGTAATCCCGTCCCTATTCGGGTCAGTAGCCCTGTAGGTTGCGACAGACGCCGTCTCATTCTCTATGTAGCTGACAGAGCTAGGACCGGTGATGAGGATAACTTCAGCAACATCCGTGACAGCAACTTCGACATCCAGGGTGGACTCATGATTACCCTCCGACGCCGTAACAGTCAGTTCGTACACATTGTCGGTGTCGGAATCACGCGGCTTCTCATAGTCCGGCGGTGAATTAAATGACAACTTGCCTGTCACGTCTATGGCGAATCCTGCCGCGTCCGCTCCCATAATGTCCCACGTTACTTCGTCGCCCTCCGGGTCCATAGCCACGTACTTTGCCACAGTCGCTATGCCGTTTTCTGCGTAAGTGACAATGGTCGGCCCGGTGATGAGTATGGCCTCGTTTACGTCCGAAACAGCAATTCTGACGTCCAGCGTAGAATCAAGATCACCGTCCGATGCTGTAATCGTTACCTCATAGATGTTGTCGTTATTGGCATCATTTGGATTCTCATAATCTGGCGCGGAGCTGAAGGTCAGCTCGCCCGTTATCTTGATCGAAAACCGTGCCGCGTCCACTCCACCGGTGCCCCATGTAATTCCGTCGCCATCCGGATCCAGGGCTGAGTAGGTCGCCACTGATGTGATGTCGTTCTCTGTATAGCTGACAGTGGCAGGACCGGTGATCAGGACGGCCTCATTTATATTCACGACGGTGACTGCTATATCCAAGGTGGCCTCAAGACTGCCGTCTGAGGCTATAGTTGTCACCTCGTACGTGTTGTCTTTGTTGGCATCGCGTGGCTTCTCGTAGTCCGGTGGCGAGTTGAATGACAATTCGCCTGCCTCGTCTATGGCGAATCGCGCTACGTCCACCCCTGTAATGTCCCACGTAATCCCTTCCCCATTCGGGTCAGCAGCCTTGTAAGTTGCGACAGACGCCGTGTCATTCTCTGCGTAGCTGACAATGCTAGGGCCGGTGACGAGTATGCTCTCGGCAACATCCGTGACAGTAACTTCGACATCCAGCATGGACTCAAGGCCCCCATCCGACGCTGTTGCCGTCACTCTGTACACGTTGTCGCCGTTGGCGTCACCCGGCTTTTCGTAGTCTGGCTGCGACTTGAAAGAAACCTCACCCATCGCACTGATCTCAAAACTTGCCGCATCCATTCCTGTAACGTACCAAGTGATTTCGTCTCCATCTGGATCCGTAGCTGAATAGTTAGCCACTGTTGTGACGCTGTTCTCCGGATAAGTGATGGATGTGGGGCCTTCGATCAACGGAAACTCGTTGACGTTGGTGACGGTGACTTCAACATCCAGTTCAGCCCTGAGGTTCCCATCCGACGCGGTGACCGTCACCTTGTAGACCTTGTCCTTGTTGGCGTCATTAGGGCCCTCAAAATCCGGCGGGGAGTTGAATGTTAGTGCACCCGTCGCGCTGATGGAGAACCATGCTGCATCCGGACCCGCAACATCCCAAGTGATTGCATCACCATCCGGGTCAGCAGCGGAATAGGTCGCCACAGACGCCGTATCATTTTCCCCGTAGCTGATAATGGTGGAGCCTGTGATTACGGGTGGAGCATTTGAAACTCTTGGTGTAATGATCACCGTGATTGACGCCGCCGCCCCCGCGTCATCCTTTGCAGTAACAATCACAGTGTAGTTGGCCTTCGTTTCCGAATCCGGCAGCGCCTGCGCCCCTACCGAAATCTGACCAGTTGAATCATTGATCTCGAAGTAAGACGCATCCTCTCCTGAAAGGGCGTAGGCAAGTTTTTCATCATCGCTGTCTGTCGCTGAGACAGGGTCGCCAACATCCGTCTGGGGGAGTGCCTCCTCTGGAACCGTCAGGGTGATGGATGCCGATTGGAAGTGAGGTGCAGCGTTCCTGCCAACTGCCGCGCTGATTCCCGAGGCTGAGGCCTTCACTTCGAAGTTGTCCTCGTACGAAACGGTTACGCGCAGGATATAACCCTCGTCGGCATCCACTGGCGTATACGAACTCCGGGTCACTCCATCAATTCGCTCGAATTCATCATTCGAGTTCATGCCTCGATGCCATCTCCATCGGATGCGCCCGGTAACACCATCCTGATCGGAAACCGTCGCGATGAACGGCACACCAACAAATGGCTTTGCCGACAAGAATTTAACAATACCTAAATCGTCCGCATCAGTCAGGGTTATCAGAACAGGCACTGAATCACTCAAGCCGTCCTGATCCGTTACAAGAGCGGTGATTCTCAGAGCTTTAGATGTCTCGTAGTCGAGAACGGCGCCGCGACGCACACGAATCTGTCCCTCGACGTCAATGCGGAATAGGTCCGCATTTTCTCCTTCCACTGAGAACGTCGTCGAGTCGCCATCATCAGGATCGATAACCACAAGTGCGCCGCCCACGCGCCGATTGGCGGATGCGTTTTCCTCTACCGAGAATTCCGCGCTTTCGAGTTCAAAAGTCGGCGGCTCATTGATATTCGTCACCCTGACGATCACTTCGACCGAGATAAGCGCCGATCCGGCGGCAGCCGACAACTCGATTTCATATTCGTTGTCGCGGTTTCCGTCATTCGGCCGTTCGAAGTTCTTGAACGCCCCGAAGCGTAAGACACCGGCATCATCTATGGACAGCCTCTTCGCGTCAGTTCCATCTATTGACCAGGAGATTTCCGAGTCGGGCACAGCTCCCTCCACCTGATACGTGGCGATAGCAGCAGTACTGTTCTCGGGAAACTCAACGGTTGTAGGGCCTTCGATAGTGAGAGACTGCGGTGCATCTAGCGACTGCGCCAAAACAGCTTCTGCAGGAACGATATCCGGGACTGTGCCTGAGATCGCTCCGGCCAGGACCGGCAATAATGCACCTACTGCGGGATTCACAATCACCCGCGTGAATCTTCTGAACCCGGAAACCACTCGTGACGCGCCAGCCTACCAACCCAACATGGCATAAGAACCACATTGGTCCCCATTTCCCACTTCGGCCCCGTATGATGACTAACAAAGAATCAGGTTAGTACCCTGCGCTACGATGCCATCCCATATGTACCATGTTCAGGTCCTAAAAGTCTATATGTTGCACACACAGGTTTGCTGGCACCCATTGCCGGCAAGACAACCGAGGCAGTTGTGGCAGTCAGACCCTCTACAAATGGTATAGGGCGCTTCCTCCGATTTCCTGCTCTATCGGACACTCACACTAAGGGCGTCTGACGGTTCAGGCATCTTGATGCATTTGTGTTGGTGCGTGGGCTACAATGAGGTTGGAACATTTCATATGGAACCAAGACAGCAAGCAATACGAAACGAACCAACGGTAGTGGCACCCGTTCCGCTATCGTTGAGAGTAGGGGGAAGACATGCCACTACGTTTCGCTGAAGAGATTATCCTGCTCCTGCTAAATGATGATGATGGTCGATTCGCCCGCGTCCCGAGTTGGTCCATGGACTATGCTCTGGCTGGGGCCGTTTTGATGGATCTTGCATTGGAGAACCGGATCGACACTGACCTTGAGCGATTGGTTCTAGTAGATTCCTCACCCCTCGGCGATTCATTGTTGGACCCGACTTTGGCAGACATAGCAGCAGGTGAGGAGCGGAACGCGCGCTATTGGGTTGAACATACAGCCAACCGTGCAGCTGAAATCCGTGAGGAAGCGCTGAATCGACTGGTCGAAGGAGGAATTCTGGAACGCAAGGATGACCGCTTCCTTTGGGTGTTCCAGTCGCGCCGTTATCCCACGGTTGACGGCAAGGAAGAGCGCGAGGTGCGCCTGCGGCTGATGGGGGTGCTCTTCAGTGATGAAATCCCCGACCCCAGGGACATCGTCCTATTGAGCTTGACTGACGCGTGCGGCATTCTGCGCAGTATGTTGTCACGCCGCGAATTGAACAGCGCCGCTGAACGGATCGAGCAGGTGCGCAAGCTAGACCTCGTGGGTCAGGCCACGACACAGGCAATCATGGACATTGAGCAGTTCGTCGCCACATCCGTACAGCGGCACATCTACTGAGATTTAGAGCAAGGGCGCCAGAACTTCCTCTACCTATCTGCGCAGCAGCAATAAGTCTAAGGGGCTTTTACTCTGTTCCTGTGGGGAAAGCCCGCAGACGGCCCTATAAGACTTAGTGCCAATGCATCGGTGTGGGGGTCGCGGTAAATTACTGATTCGACCCCGTACGCGCCACTGACATTTTCGGCGGTCAGCACGTCTTCCGGCATTCCTTCTGAGATCACCTTGCCATTGCTTAGCAGGATGAGGAAATCACAATGGCGGGCCGCCATATTGAGGTCGTGGACAGCCGCAATAGCCGTCGCTCCGTTCGAAGCCCATTCGCGAATTAAGCCAAGTACACGCAGTTGGTGAAGGATATCGAGGTTGGAGGTTGGCTCGTCGAGCAAGAGGACACGAGGCTGTTGCGCAAGGGCACGCGCAATAAACACGCGCTGGCGCTCGCCCCCGGACAACGTTTCAATGGTACGCTCTGCGAACTGTTCCGTATCGGTCAGCCTCATGGCCTGACGGGCAATATCCTCGTCCGATGCGCCCTCAATCTGGAACCGCCCCATGTGCGGATACCTGCCCATGAGCACAAGCTCAAGGCATGTGAAACCATGCGCCATGGGCGCAACTTGGGGCACAAGGGCGATAGCTCGCGCTCTTTCACGGGCGGGCATCTCTACGAACCTACGACCTTCAAGGTAACAGTCTCCATCGGACGGCTCGATGACCCCGGCGAGTGCGCGCAAGAGAGTCGATTTGCCCGCGCCGTTCGGGCCAATCACCCCCACCAACTCACCCTGCCCTGCGCGAAGGCTGACGTTATCCAGCAATTTCTTGCCCTGGATCGTGTACGTCAAGCCCTCCACTGAGAGCGAGGCTGCGCGCACCGCCGCGGTCATCGTCTCCCCCTCTATCCTGCGACGCTGAAGGTCTCAGCCGGTGGCTCCGGGAAATCGTCCGGCCACAGGATCCTGGCGAGATCTTCAGCTCCTCTGATGTTCCAGTAGGAAAGCGTTGTAAAGTGCTTACTTTCGACGACGTAGATACGATCATCGCTGATAGCCGGCAAATTACTGAGCACATCTTCTGACATGAGTCGCTCCTGGAATTCCAGGGCGCCAAACGCGATGGGCTGGGCGATGATGATGACGTCTGGATTCATGGCAATCACACCTTCGAGGCTCGTCGTTTTGTTGCCCTCGACTCCTTGATCCGCCGCTGCGTTGATTCCGCCGGCTGCCTCGATGACAGATCCTTCAGTGGAATTCGCTCCGGCCACCCAGAGGTTGTCCGAATAACTGGTCAGTGCCAGAACGCGCGGCTTGTTTTGCTTCCCAGCCGTGACGGCAACAAGGGCCTCATATCGATCTCGGACTTCTTTCGCAAATTCCAGGGCGCGCGCCTCTTCACCAAGGATGTACCCCAGCAAGAGGATGTTATTGATGCGCGCCTCCGCGTCGTGATTCAGTTGGGTCTGAATGACCGGAATCCCAACACGAGTCAACGCCTCGACACCATCCGCCGAGAAGAATGGGCTTGTCACTATGACGTCTGGATTCTGGGCAATTATGGTTTCAGGATCGCGAGTGATTTCCGGCTTTTCCTGAACCAGGTCTGCGACATTTGAGTATGTCTGGTTCTGAGTTGCACTGCCTACGGCGACGAGCCTTTCATTGGGCACAATCGCCAGCACCATCTCATCGTGGCCGACTGACGCAGTAATGACGCGTCGCGGCTTGGCAGGAATCTCAACGATGCCGTTCAGGCCTTCAACCTGTCTGGGCCAACTGAGGTTGGTGGGATCAAGAATGCCGGGGACCCCTGATAGTTGACCGACCAGCGGCGGAGGTGTCGGCTCCGGGGTAGCTGTAGGAACAGGGCGTGCAGTGGCGGTAGGGGCGGGCGTGATGGTTGAAGTAGCCGTCGGCAGCACGATTTCGACTGTTGGGGCTGTGTCGACAGTTGGGACCTGGTCCGGTGTCGTCACCCTCTCACAGGCAAGCGCCAGTGCCGCCAGTATGGCAAGCAATCCAACGATGACAAGTCTGGCCGAGATTTCTTTCACTGCTTTATCCCCCTTCTCTTTCTTTTCGCGCATTTGGGTACCTACGTTCAGGACTTAGAGCGAGTACCCTCGCCCCCTGTTCTGGATGAGCAACAGGATGAAGAACGGCGCGCCGACAAACGCCGTCAGGATTCCAACTCTCAGTTCAGCCGGCTGAATGACCGTCCTCGCCACGGTGTCGGCAAGAATCACAAACACGGCCCCGCCCAGCGCGCTCATGGGAATGAGCACACGGTTGTCCGGCCCAAGCAGCAGCCTGAGCACATGCGGTGTCACAAGGCCAACGAATGCGATGGTCCCACTGACGGCAACAGCCACACCCGTCACCATCGCCCCAACCGCCAGGAGCAGCAGACGCACTGGCACGACATTCACGCCGAGCGAGCGGGCTTCATCGTCACCAAGTATCAGCAGGTTCAGGTCTCGGGCCATCACCATGGCAATGCCAATCCCCCCGATAATCGGCAGCAGGGACATCAAAACGTGCTCCCATGCGCGTGAGTCCAGGCCGCCTGCCAGCCAGAAGAGAATCTCTCGCAGCGCGCCATTATCCGGCAGCAGGATGACAATCGCAGATACAATCGCACCGAGAAACGCGTTCACTGCGATGCCGGCCAGCAGCAGTGTGGCCATCGAAAAGTGTCCGCTGACGGTTGAGATACCGTAGACAACGAGTGTGGCTATCATCGCTCCTGAGAACGCGGCGAGTGGCAAAGCCATAAAGAAGAGTCCGGCCGCGCCCGTCGCGATAGCAATGACTGCGCCAAGCGCCCCGCCAGCTGACACGCCGATGATGCCGGGGTCCGCCAGCGGATTGCGGAAGAGTCCCTGCATAGTCGCGCCCGCCACGCCGAGCCCCATGCCAACGGCCGCGCCAACAATAATGCGCGGCAAGCGAATCTGTTGAATCACTAACTCGTGGGTTCGGGAAACATCACTAACGTCAATGCCAACGAATCCAATGAGTGTGGAGGCGACGCTGCGCACCGGAATACTGACGGGGCCGACACTCAATGAAATGAGCACAATGAGAAGAATGGCGAGCGCAAGAGTCACCGCGCCAATAGCAAGGCGTGTGAGGACGCCCGAACGGCGATACGTTCCCCAGGCCGGAATCCCGGCAACTCGCAACAAAACAACCCTCCGGCTGCTCCGCTGGAGGGTTGACGCTCGCGCTGTCGGGGCTTGTTTGCCCGGTCGGCTGAGGGACCCTCTCTATAGCGGAGAGAGTTCACCTTCCGTCCAGGCAGGTCTCCTGGCTTGCGGGTATCGATGTTGCGCCGGGCCCTTCCCATCGCATCTGCGACAGTGGGCGCTCGACAATCAAACCCCGCTTACAGTGGCGCTACCGCGGCGGTTTTTCACCGCCTTCCCTATTCTCCCGGGTACGGGCACCTGAACGGGCAGTGTCTATCTGCTCTTCAGACGAAACATATCGCACCGCTTCTCGGGGTGTCAAACCCCGAGAAGCGGTGGCTAACCTACGGCTTAGTGCAGGGCTACAGTTGCGGAGCTAGCCGCCTGCAGTGGCCAGCACTGCTTGCGCGATGGCGGCCTGGCTTTCGGGAGAGAGGCAGGCAGCCACAGGCGAGGAGGCCGCATCAGCAGTCATCATATCCGCTGTAAATGGTGTTTGAAGCATGAGATTGTACACATCTTCCCCGACAGCGGCTTTGACGCACTCCTGCTCTTCCTCGGAAACCATGTCCATGATGTCCGACATGAGCAGCATCGGCATTGCCGGTTCCGGGGTTGGTTCGGGTATCGGCGTAGCTGTGGGAGTAGCTGTTGGAAGCGGGGTTGGCGTAGGAGTGGGTTCCGCTTCGCATGCGCCCAAAATTGCGAGGGTCGTTACGGAGATCACGAGCAAAGCTGTCAAGCGAACAAGCTGTTTTTTCACGGTACTCCACTCCTCCTGTCTAGTTACGTTTTTCACACAGTAAGCCCTCAAAAGTGGTCTTTAAGGGGGTTTAAGGGCGTTTTTTGCACGTTTTTTGTCTCTTTTTGCACGCTTTTTGGGCTACGTCGACGAGAAGCGCGCGGCCTCCTCGGAGCCGCCGGTGGCATCGCCTTCACTGTAGGAGTGCGCGCCCGTGCCTGCGAGTCCCCCACCCTGCACGATGAGGTATTCGTCGCGGATCGGACGACCCTCGAACCAGCACTCCAGGATCTCCCGGACGCCGGCCGCATAGCGCGCCTGCGCCGACAGGGATGTGCCTGACGTGTGGGGGGTCAGGGCGTGGTTCGGCATCGTGCGCCAAGGGTGATCATTGGGGGCCGGCTGCGGGAACCAGACGTCGCCGGCGTAACCTGCGAGCTGGCCGCTCTCCAACGCCCGGGCAACGGCATCGCGGTCGCAGATCTTGCCGCGAGCTGTGTTGACGAGGTAGGAGCCCCGGCGCATCTTGCCGATTAGCTCATCGTTGAACATGTGCTCGGTCTCCGGGTGGAGCGGGCAATGGATGCTGACAACATCGCAGGCCGCAACCAGCGATTCCGGGGTCTCATGGAACGTGAGGCCAAGCTCCTCTTCGACCTCGAGCGGGAGGCGGTGGCGGTCCGTGTAGTGGAGGTTCACGTCGAAGGGCTTCATGCGCTTGAGAACGGCGAGGCCGATGCGGCCCGCGGCGACGACGCCGACATCCATACCCTCGATGTCATAGGAGCGTGAGACGGCGTCGGCAATATTCCAGCCGCCGCGCACGACCCATCCGTACTGCGGGAGGTAATCGCGCACCAGCGCCAGCATCTGCATGACGGCGTGCTCCGCGACGCTGATGCTGTTGCACCAGGTGACCTCCGCGACGGTGATGTCCCGGTTGATGGCCGACTGCAGATCGACGTGATCGGAGCCGATTCCCGCAGTGATGGCGAGCTTGAGGTTGGGCGCCTTGGCGATCCTCTCCGCGGTCAGGTACGCGGGCCAGAACGGCTGCGAGATGACCACATCGGCATCGACGATCTCCCGCTCGAACACGGAGTCCGCGGCGTCCTTATCAGACGTCACGACGAACTGATGGCCCTGTGACGTGACGAAGCTCTCAAGCCCCAGGCCGCCGGACACGGAGCCCAGCAGCTGGCCGGGCGTGAAGTCGATGGCCGTGGGGGACGGCATGGACTGGCCGTCCGGGTATTGGCTCAGCGTCGGGATGGACTCCCGGGCATATTGGGGCGGAAAGCCCTGCACGGGATCGTCATAGAGAACACAAAGTACCTTCTGCGCGGCGCCGTTTGTCATCACTCACCTCCCCGGTCCCCACCGGAATTTTTTGTCATCGATGTACACCAATGCGTACGCGGTAATGTCCGCGTTCGTACTGTACCGCTAGAGGTGGAGGACTCGCAATTGGGGTAGGCAGTGCCTATTGCCATGGTTCGCGATCAGGGTGAGCGGGGGGAGGAATGACGGGGGGCAACGTCAGGCGGGCGTTTGTTCTTCGACAAAGTCGTCAAGGATAATTGTCGGTAAGCCTTGCACCCGGCGGAATGCGGCGTCATTCGTAATGAACCTCGCACAATTGGCATGCAGCGCAGTAGCGGCATGTAGGGCGTCCGGCGTCTTGAGGCCTGTGTTCGCACGCACTTGGGCCGCCAGTTCAGCGACCTCATAGGAGGCTTCAAGCAAGTTCACGACATTGGACATAAAGATACTGTGATACTGATCCGCAATCTCTTTGTTGGCATCATGTATTGGCTTGACCAGAGTCTCGATGACGAGCACCGGACTACTCACGATCGTTAGATTTCCCGACTCAGCTTGCTCCCACATCGGAGAAATGAGTTCGCGATACGGCTCCACGCGCTCGACACTGTAAATGAGGGTGCTGGCGTCGATATAGATGAGGCCTTCAGAAGGGAGGTCTAGCGATCCCAAGATGCTTTCTCTTCATCAAGGTACGCCTTGACTTCCTCCGCCGTGTTGAAGAGGCGTTTATTTGGGCCACCGTTGATTATCTGCAGGATTGATCGGCTCTCTCCAGGGGAGTCATGTCGCACAACCACTTCTACAGTCCGGCCGACTGGCAGAGCCGGATCCGATACCTCAATCTTGCCTCCCGGCAGTACGGTCGCTTGGCGGCGCAGTTCTCTGACCATGTTCATGATCCTCCGCTATGCATAATACCTGACGCGGGGGCGTCGGGGGGAAATGGAGGGCTGTTCCGCCCTTCGACAGGTTCAGGGTGAGCGGGGGGATGACATCAGGAGGCCGGACAGAATTCCAAACCCAAAGCGTCGAAATCGTTATACTCCACGGCGGTCAAGGCGCGCGGTACACAGCCGCTCAACCGGTTGCCGGAGAGCCAAAACCACTCCAGCTTGGAGAGACTTCCAAACCCGGTCGGTATCTCACCGCTCAATTGGTTGCCGCGAAGATCCAGATACGTCTGGCTGACGAGGTTACCCAATTCGGACAGTATTTCACCGCTCAGGCGATTATGCGCGAGCCGCAAATCCGATAGGTTAGCCAGGTTACCTAGTTCTGCCGGTATCTCACCACTGAGTTGATTGCCGCTGAGCGACAAGTCAATCAAGTAGGCTAGTTCGCCCAGTTCCGGCAGTATGTTACCGCTCAGTTGGTTGTAGGCGAGATTCAGAGTCTTTAGATTGACGAGGTGGCTCAGTTCGGACGGTATCTCCCCGCTCAATTGGTTTTCCTGGAGATCCAGCCGTTCCAATTTGGCGAGATCTCCCAATTCCGGCGGTATCTCACCGCTTAGTTGATTGCCGCTGAGGTACAACTGCTCCAAATCAGCGAGGTTGCGCAGTTCCGACGGTATCCTGCCGCTCAGGTCGTTTCCCGAGAGACGCAGAAATGTCAGGTTGGCGAGACTAGACAGTTCCAACGGTATCCCACCGCTCAACTGGTTGGCGGAGAGCCACAGATCTTTCATGCTCTGTAAGTCACCCAATTCGGGTGGTATCTCACCGCCCAATTGGTTGGAGCCGAGGTACAGCGCACGCAAGTTAGCGAGGTTGCTCAACTCAGGCGGTATCTCACCACTTAGTTGGTTGGCGTCGAGACTTAGAGTCGACAGCTTGGCGAGATTGCCCAATTCGGGTGGTATCTCGCCGTTCAGTTGGTTGGAGCCGAGGTACAGCGACTGCAAGTTGGCGAGGTCGCCCAGTTCCGGCGGTATCTCCCCACTTAGTTGATTAAGGGTAAGATCCAGTTCAGCCAAGTTGGCAAGGCTGCCCAATTCGGGCGGAATCTCACCGCTTAGTTGGTTGAGGACAAGAATGAGTTCAGCCAGGTTGGCAAGGCTGCCCAACTCGGCGGGTATCTCACCGCTTAGTTGGTTGTCGAAGAGATTCAGTTCAGTCAGGTTAGCAAGGTTGCCCAATTCAGGTGGAATTGCACCATCCAGGTGGTTACTACGGAGGTCCAGAGTCGACAGGTATGTGAGATTCCCCAGTTCCGGCGGTATCTCACCGCTCAATTGGTTGGAGTTGAGGTGCAGCGACTCCAAGTTAGCGAGGTTGGCCAACTCGGAGGGTATCTCACCGCTCAGTCGGTTGGAACTGAGGTACAGCCCAATTACACGCCCTTCACGCATCCTTGCGACGCCAAACCATTCGTCAAGTGGGACTTCGTCATTCAGCCAGTTGGTGTTGTTTCTCCAGTTATCGCCATCAGTGGCGTTGTAGAGGATTTCCAGGATTTCACGGTCGGTTAGTGTAGGAGTCGACGTTGCAGTGGGCGTGGGGGATGGCGTCACAGTGGGCGTAGGAGACGGGATTGCAGTAGGCGTGGGACTAGAAGTCGGCGTTGCAATAGGCATCAAGTTGGGAGTATTGGCCGGGGTGGGGGCCGGAGTTGGAGCATCGGAGCATCCAATTCCTAGAATGACCGCGGCGGCGGCGAAAGCGAGCAGTAGAGCGGATAGAGGTTTTTTCACAGTGGTTCCCCGCGATACTCTCCTATAAGTCTACACACGGTAGGCTCAGGGTGGGGTGGCGGAACGCGGTTTTAGATTCCTCGACTGCGCTCGGAATGACACGGGGTGGGCCGCCCGGTGGGCGGCACTGGATTCCCGCCCCGTATCGGAGTACGGGGCATGCTTTCGTGGGAATGACGGAGGGGTGCTCCCCGTTCGGGAGCCCCCTTCGACAGGCTCAAGGCGAACGGGGATCTTTCGACGGGTCGGGGTGAGCCGGGAGTCCCGATGGATTCCTGCTTTCGCAGGAATGAGGGGAGTGGCGTTACGGGGTTGAGTTGCGGAATTGAGGTTTTGGATTCTTCGCTGCGCTCAGAATGACATTGTGGGGCGCTAAGGATGGCTGGTGGGCGTTGACCGTTGGGGGTGGCGCGGGGATACTGAGTTTCGAGGTCATGCTAGGCGGGGAGCCAGCGGTGCCCTGTACTCGCAATCCGCTCTAGCGAGGCTGAATTCCCTCTTGAGGGCTGTGGTCCGAATGACGCGAGGCGCTCAAACGATGTTGATGTTCGGGTCCCGTGCGACGAAGGCGTCTGAACCTCGCCAGGTCCGGAAGGAAGCAACGATAAGGAATGTCCTTCGGGCGCCGCGGGGGCGCCTGGGCTGAGTCGCGTGGTCGTTTCGTCCATACGGTATCCAGTTCGAGAGGGGGTGCATGGCCTCTTTTCTTTTTGCTCTCGGTGGGGCCGCTTCCCGAGGGGGGGGCTCCCGTTCGGGAGCCCCCTTCGACAAGCTCAGGGCGCACGGGTAGGGCGCCCGGCGGGCGGCCCAGGATTACCGCATTAGCGGGAATGGCCAATGGGTTAACCCGTT
>VXMO01000007.1 GCA_009841045.1 Dehalococcoidia bacterium | reverse complement strand
CTCGTCATTCCCGCGAAAGCGGGAATCCAGTGCGGCGCGCAGCGCCGCCCCTACCCCTGTATCCCGCGATCTAACGTAATCTCAAACTCCAACAAGATGTCCGGCAACCCCGGAATCTCACTCCCGCCCCGCGGATAGAAATCCGCCCGCACCTTGTAAACCCCGTCCGGCGCATGAACCCGTCCGGTCGGAGAATCCCCGCGAACCGTCAGATCCCACGAAGCCTCACGCTCGATATCATCGCCATCGTCCAGCGTTTCCACTTGGACCGCAGGGAAAGCGTCGAGGGATGGAGTGGGGTCGCCCTCCGCCCACAACTGGATGAGGCGCACCGCCCGTCTCACATTGGGATCAGCGGGAGGCGGCCCGCTCGGCAGCACAATCCACGTGCCAACCGCCGGATCATATTGGCTCCACCTCACATACGTGCTCTCATCGTCAGACACGTTCCGCAGCCGTGTCCGAACGCGAATCTCTGACTGTGTTGTAATCCGTGACGCCCCGAATATTTCGAGCGTTACCTCAAACGTGTCTTCCCAAGTTGACTGTGCAACCGTCCACCAGTCATTCGGCTCCGGTGAAACGACAACCTGCGGAGTGGGTGTTACTGTCGGCGAACCCTCATCTGGTGTTGGACTTGCCGACGATGAACTCCCATCAGGTGTTGCGCTTGCCGACGGCGAACTCACGTCCGGAGTCGCGCTCGCCGACACCCCGGGAATGACGGTTGACACTGCCGTCGCCGTCGCGGAAGCAATCGGGTCCGCCGTCCCGTCCGAAGGCGCAAAACACCCCCCCACCAGCGCCCCCGCGACAACAAGCACCCCGACAAACACCGTTTGAACAACAACCCGTATCACAGCAAATCCCCGCGCAGTCACAAAAGCCCAACAACACTGCCCATACATTAAGTATGCAGCACCCACGCCAACCTCGCCCCTCGCCTTGACAATAGGCATATATCTGCCTATTCTTTGCCCATGCGAAGGAAACAGGGCGCCCTTATCCCCATCGAGCAGTCGATTCTCGTTGCCGCAATGGAACTCCGTGCGCGGGGCGACGAGGAGTTCCACGGCTTCCGCATCGCCAGGGAGATCAAGGAGCAGACTGCCGCGCGCCTCCTCACCGCCCACGGAACCCTATACCGCGCCTTGGGGCGGCTGGAGAAGCAGGGCTACCTCAGCAGCCGGTGGGAAGACCCCGTCCTGGCCGCTGAGGAGAGCCGCCCCCGCCGAAAGTTCTACAAGCTCACCGCCGCGGGAACGACCGCCGCAGCCGCCATCTCCGATTCTCCCGCCACCAACGACAACACTGAGGCTTGGAAGCCTGCCTTGGAAACGTAACGCGGAGACCATTAATGCCAAATGCCACGCTTTCAATAGCCCGATCCTTCGCCGAGAGGTGGATATGGCTCTACACTGCGGGCGCTCCTGGGATTGAGCGAGAAGCCCGCCGGTCGGAACTTCTCTCTGACCTGCACGACCACGTCGAGACCGAACGGGCGGAAGGGCGGAGCCCTGCCGGTATAGCCACCCACGTGGTTCTGCGCGTGTTGCTCGGAATCCCGAACGACGTGGCCTGGCTCGCCCCCCAGCTCCCCCGGTCCCTGCCCGAGCGACTGGAGAGCGGAAGCGAGATTCTACGCCGCCCCACAACCCTCAGGCTCTTGGTCCCGGTTGTCGCGCTGCTCGGCATGATGAACTGGATATTCGTGTTCGATGAAAGCCTGACGTGGGCGCATCAGCTTCTAATCAATATCATCGCGCTCGCCCTCATCGTTCTCATGGCCAACCGCCAACGCCCTTGGGCGCGCCGCATCCTGAACGGCTACCTATGGTTCACGGTCATCATCACCATCGCCGTCGTGCTGTGGGTTGCCGTCGAATACCGTCCTTATGAGGCGCCGATCCTCGACCAAACCCTCCTCCGGATTGAACCGGCGGCCCTGCTCATCGGCGGCGTGGCAATGGCCGCCTTGGCCGTCGCTTTCTTCATCATGTGCGCCATCTTCACAGCCCTGTCCGTCATCGTCTGCTATAGCGCGCTCAAAAGCGGCGCAGGCGGCATGCGCCTCATGGCCGCCGGAATCCGACGCCTCACCTGACCCCTCTGCTGTCCTTCCACCCCATAAGAAAGGATCCTCAAGTGAAGAAGACATTAATGTCGATTGCAGTCGCGGCCGTCCTCGCCGGCGTAGCTGTCGGATGCGGCCCGAGCGAAGAATTCGTCGCGTTGGAAGACCAGGTCAATGAACAGGCCACCGCGATTGCCGTACTATCCACTCCATCGGCGACGCCAACTCCCTTGCCGACCATGACGCCGCAACCGACCGCCACGCCGCAACCCACTGCCACGCCACAACCGACCGCGATACCTCAACCGACTGCTACACCACAGCCAACCGCCACCCCGCAACCGGTTCCCGAATACGTGCCAATCTCGACGTGGGTTGAAGATCGTTACGGAGGTACGTACGAACTATCTACACTCGGTTCTTCTGACAGGCTCGGTGCTGTCACGCTGAACCTTAGTTGTTTTGAGGTTCGCGGTGATGAAGTCAGATACGTCACTTTGCAGCGTTCTGGTGGTGGCACTTTCTTCTCTGGCGCGGTGAGTGCCGGTAGAAGAAACATCACAGAGTACGTCGATGGGCGTAGCTATGTGCGGCAGTGGTATCTCGTCGCAGAAGGGGACTGGTTTACCCTATCATCTTCTCTTGACGACGCTGATGGCTTCATAAACAAACTGCGTCAAACTGACGAAATCTCTTTTGAGATTCGCACAGCAGAAGAACCCTACGTGCTTAGGTTCATGCCGAAAGGTCTCAACTTGCTAATCGACGAATCCGAGGATTTGTGCCTTAAGCGGAACAGGTGATGAGCAACGCCGACGAGCCAACGACTGCTAGAGATTGGGTGTGGATCGCCGCTGGCAGCGAGATGGTTCTCGGCCCCGCTCTTGCAATAGCTCCATGGCTTATTGTCCTTGCGTGGTTGGGCGGGTCCACGCCAACCCTCAGCCCTCCGTCATTCCGAGCGCAGCCGAGGAATCTAAAGACTCAATTGCTCCCGTCCACTCTGAACCTGTCGAAGGGTGTGCCTTTCTCAGTAAAGTAAATAGCCCTAAACTTTAATAACGACCACGAACATGCAAAAAAAACTTAACGAGAACTAATCCACCCCAACACCCACCCCTCATTCATCCTGAGCGCAGTCGAAGGCCCCCCTATACTTGTCCCATGACCACACCAACGGGAGAGACGCAGAACAGCAACGAGGGCGCTCCTCTGCCCTTCCGCGTCGCCCTCGCCCAGATAAACCCTACCGTCGGCGACATCAAGGGCAACACGCGCCTCATCATTGACCACATCACCCGCGCCCGTGAGGCGCAGGCGGACCTCGTCGCCTTCCCGGAACTCTGCGTCACCGGCTACCCGCCCGAAGACCTCCTCTACAAAGACTCCTTCCTTGAAGCCGCCCAGCAGGCCCTGTGGGAAATCGTCGAATCCACCGCAGGCATCACCGCCGTCGTCGGCATCACCCACTCCCCTCATTCCGGCGAAAGCCGGAATCCATCGGGACTCCCCTCCGTTCGCCCTTCGACAGGGGGAGGGGGGGCCCGGCCCCCCCCGGCGGGTGTTAAAATATGGGGGGGGCGCCGGGGGATAGGGGGGTGGGGGGGGGGGGGGGGG
>VXMO01000039.1 GCA_009841045.1 Dehalococcoidia bacterium | reverse complement strand
AACCGCATCCTCCGCCTTCCAGCGCGACCTCCCATACGGCATCTCAGGATCGTCCGATGCCCCGAGGATTCCCAGGTAAATCAGCCGGTTCGTCCCAACGTCCTTCATCGCGTCGATAAGCGACTGTGTCGTCCCGACGTTCGTATCCCCAAACGAGCGCCCCTCGGTCTCGCGGATAATCCCCACCGCATGAACAACGGCGTCCGCGCTGGAAACCGCCTCGCGCACCGCGTTCCAGTCCCGCGCGTCTCCCTCAATCACCTCAACCGACTCGCGCAGCACGGCCTCGCCCCGGTCGGCGCGATTCCGCGCCGCCACCACGTCCTCACGACCTAACTTGCCGATGCCTGCCAGCGTCTCCACCGCCTCAAATGCAACCGCAAGCGACCGCCGCCCATCGCTGAACACTCTTTCCGGCGAGCGGGAAAGAACGCGGATCGGCCCATGGCCCGCAGCAACCAGCGTCGCCACAAGGTGCCGCCCCACAAACCCAGACCCACCCAGAACCGTCACCTGCATCAACAACCTCTTTCGCCCACCACACACTCCCACTGCCAGTCTACGCCGCCCACATTCGTCATTCCCGCGAAAGCATGTCCCGTACCCCGATACGGGGCGGGAATCCAGTACGGCGCGCAGCGCCGTCCCTGTCATTCCGAGCGTAGCCGAGGAATCTAAAGCCGTATTGCGACAACCAGTCTCCGTAACGCCACCCCACTTGGCCTAAAGCCACCCCCGCTCGCCCTGAGCTTGTCGAAGGGCGAGCGGGCAGCCCAGCTAGGTTGCCCCGCGTATTCGCCCAATGCTATTCTCGCCGCGTGCGTGGAAAGGCCGCGCGCCAACAGGGATAAACGGGGGAGGGCTGATTATGGCCGACTATGAAAACGTCCTGTACGAGAAACAGCGAAAGGGAGTCCTGATTACTCTCAATAGGCCGGAACGGCTGAACGCTATCAGCCCCGACCTTGAGCGTGAACTCCACGAAGCCCTTGACGAGGCCGAGGCCGATCCCGAGGTTCGAGCCATCGTCCTCACCGGAGCGGGCAGGGCATTTTCCTCTGGCTATGACATCTCCGGCGAGGCCGAGTTTGAGTGGCCGTATGCGCTGCCGAAGAACACCAGCGTCGCCGCGCACCTTGACCATTGGCGCACGTCGGATCGCCGCAATATGCGCTACTTCCTGCACCTGTGGGAGCTCACCAAGCCCGTCATCGCGGCGGTCAACGGATGGTGCATGGGCGGCGGCTCCTGGTACGCCAACGCGGCTCACATGACCCTCGCCGCGGACGATGCCGTTTTCGCGCAGCCGGAAGTCCGCCACATGGACAACACCAGCTTCTTCTGGGTGCTCAACGCGGGCTACAAGAACGCCCTCCGCTACGCGCTCACCGGCGACCACATCGACGCGCAGGAAGCGCTCCGCATCGGCATTGTCAATACCATCGTGCCCGCGGGCGACCTCATTGATGAGGCGTTTAAGATCGTCGAGCGCATCGCGTTGGTCTCCCCTGAGACGGTCAAGATCAACCTCTACGTCGCCACCATGGGGCTTGAGATGATGGGCCTGCACAACGCCTTGAACCTCAACGCGGAACTCTCCGCTCATGCCCACACCTCCGTCAGCGAGGAGGGCCGCCGCCCGTTCGTTGAGGCGCAGGAGGCCGGCGGCCTCCGCGGCTACCTCCAGGCCCGTGATGGTCCCTTCCAGCCGGAGCCCTTCGGCCCCCGCTCCCGCCCGAGGGAATAACTGAGAAACCATCGCAGAGAGGAATAGCTCAAAAATGCCCAACTACGAACAGGTCCTGTACGAAAAGCAGCGCAAGGGCGCGCTCATCACGCTCAACCGCCCCGAAGCCCTGAACGCGATCAGCCCGCAGATGGAGGATGAACTCCATTTGGCGCTCGATGAAGCCGAGGCAGATCCCGAGGTTCGCGCCGTCGTCCTCACCGGGGCGGGCAGGGCATTCTCCGCCGGTTACGACCTCGGCGCGCCGGACGCGCCGATGCGCGAATTCGTCTGGCCCTACGGCGTCGCGCCCGGCCAGAGCGTCGCGGAACTGCTGGACTCATGGCGAACCAATGACAACGCTGGCGTCCGCAAGCTTCTCCATATGTGGGAACTCACAAAGCCCGTCATCGGTGCGATCAACGGCTGGTGCATGGGCGGCGCGTCGTGGTACGCCACCGCAACCCACATGACGCTCGCCTCTGATCAGGCCGTCTTCGGCCAACCGGAGGTGCGCCACATCTCCAACACCAGCTTCTTCTGGGTGCTGTCCGCCGGTTACAAGAACGCCCTGCGCTATTCGCTGACCGGCGACCACATTGACGCCGAAGAGGCCCTCCGAATCGGCATCGTCAACAAGATCGTCCCCCACGAGGATCTGCTCGAAGAGTCGTTCCAGCTTGTTGAGCGCATCGCGCTCGTCTCGCCGGAGACGGTCAAGATCAATCTCTACGTCGCCACGATGGGCCTTGAGATGATGGGTCTCGCCAACGCCCTCAAGCTCAATGGCGAACTGTCCGCGCTCGCCCACTCATCGAGCCGTGAGGACTACCGCAAGGAGATGTTTGATGGCCTTGAGCAGGGCGGCCTGCGCTCGTTCCTCACCGTGCGTGACGGCCCCTTCCAGCCGGAGCCCTTCGGCCCCCGCTCCAAGGTAAGAGACTAGGCAATCACCAACAAACGTAGGAAGCAGCCGGAAAAAGAAAAGGAGAAGAACCGTGCCCGACTTTGAAAACATCCTGTATGACAAACAGCGCAAGGGCGTGCTTATCACACTGAACCGCCCGGAGGCGCTCAACGCCCTCAGCCGCGACCTTGAAGACGAACTGCACGTCGCGCTTGATGAGGCCGAAGCCGATCCTGAGATCCGCTACATCATCCTCACCGGCGCAGGCCGCGCGTTCTCTGCGGGCTATGACATCGCTGGCGGCCGCGCTCCGACCGTCTGGCCCTACGGCCTGCCGGAGGGCACCAGCGTTGCCGAGCTGCTGGACGGCTGGCGTGAGCGAGACAAGCCGCACCGCTTCATGCACATGTGGGAGCTCACCAAGCCAATCATCGCCGCCGTCAACGGCTGGTGCATGGGTGGCGGCTCCTGGTACGCGCTCTTCTCCCACATGACCTACGCCTCGGAGGCCGCCGTCTTCTCGCAGCCTGAGGTCCGCATGATCTCCAACACCAGTTTCATCTGGACCCTCAACGCGGGCTACAAGCACGCCCTACGCTACGGACTGACTGGCGACCACATTGACGCCGAGGAAGCCCTCCGCATCGGCATCCTCAACCAGGTGCTCCCTGCCGACGACCTGATCGAAGAATGCTTCAAGGTTGGTGAGCGCATCGCGCTCGTCTCGCCTGAAACCGTCAAGATCAACCTCTACGTCGCGACGATGGGCCTCGAGATGATGGGACTCCGCAACGCCCTCATCCTGAACGGCGAGCTTTCCGCCTTGGCACACTCCTCCCGCCGCGAGGACGTTCTCCGCCCCCTCGAGGAGGCGCGAGAGGCCGGCGGCATGCGTGGCTTCCTCCAGCAGCGCGATGGCCCATTCCAGCCGGAACCCTTCGGCCCCCGCTCAGCCGCCGCCCGCGGCAGCTAACGCCGAAACGCCAAACAGGGTAGGGGGGGGGGGCGCGGCGCCCCCCCGCGGGGGTTAGAAAAGAAATAGGCACGGGCCGCAAGCGGATGGGGGATGGGGGGGGGGGGGGGGTTTTAAATAAT
>VXMO01000006.1:24929-38819 GCA_009841045.1 Dehalococcoidia bacterium | reverse complement strand
TCATGGATGGGTGGCGCGTTTCGATGGCGCGCCGAGTTGGATTACGAGGTAAGCACGATGACTTTCACTTCTATTTTCAAGAGAATCCGCAAGCCGGCGTTCTTTGTTGTTGTTCTGCTGGCCGTCGCCATGGCTGCGTCTTTGGCGTGCGACAACGATAACGACGACGATGAGCGAGATGACGATTATCGGGACACGGTGGTTTTGGACCGGTCGACGGACGGTATCTGGGTGACGGGGGCGGGGCGGGTGTCCGTGACGCCCGATATCGCGACGCTGCGGATCGGTGTGGAGACGCACGCCGAGACGGTGGGCGAGGCGATGTCCGAGGCGGCTACCTCCATGCAGGCGGTCATCGATAGTCTGACGGCCGCGGGGGTCAATGAGGACGACATCCAGACGCTAACGTTCAATGTCTCGACACGCTATGAGTGGAATGACAGGCAGCGACGCAGCGAGATGGTGGGGTTCACGGTGACGAACACGGTTCGCGCGACGGTCCGGGCGCTGGACACGATTGCGGACGTGATTGACTGGACGGCGCAGGCCGGCGGGGACAACGCCCGCGTGGACGGGCTGTCATTCTCCGTGGAGGACACGGAGGACGCCGAGCGAGAGGCGCGTCAACTGGCGATGGAGGCGGCGAGAGAGCAGGCGGGGCAGCTGGCGTCGCTGGCGGGCGTGGAGCTGGGTGAGGCGTTCTTTGTGTCCGAGTCCGGGGCGGCTCCGCGTGGGCAGGATGCGGCGGACATGATGCGGACGATGGCCGTGATGGAATCGGATGAGGCGATGTCCACGCCGATACTGGCGGGTGAGAACGACATCGTGATTTATGTGCGTGTGGGGTATGGGATTGGGGGATAAGGGCGTGGGTACGCTATAGTGTTTGCACTGTAGTTGTATTGGGGGAGAGGCCATCGAATGGTCCTCAATGACGGCGACATCCACGCAGAGATTAAGAACGGCCGCATCGTTATCGACCCGCTCGATCTGGGGGACGTGCAGCCTGCAAGCGTTGACGTGCATCTTAGCGACAAGGTTCTCGTTTTCCGGAACTCCCGGCGGCCGTATATCGATATCCGGGAGGACGTGAGTGACCTGACGGAGATGGTGGATATCCGGGACGACGCGCCGTTCATCCTGCACCCGGGCGAGTTCGTGCTGGGCAGCACGGTGGAGGACATCGGCCTGCCGGACGATCTGGTGGCACGGCTTGAGGGCAAGAGTTCCCTGGGGCGGATCGGGCTGCTGATCCACTCGACGGCGGGGTACGTGGACCCGGGGTGGCGTGGGCGTCTGACCCTTGAACTGAGCAACGTGAATAATTTGCCCATCACGCTTTACAGCGGAATGCCCATCGGCCAGATCTCCTTCACGCGGCTGTCCGGGCCGGCGCAACGGCCATACGGGTCCGAGCAGCTTGGGAGCAAGTACCAGGGGCAGTCTGATCCAACGCCGAGCCGAGCGTACCGCGATTTCCAGGCCTGACAGTGACGAACGGCTCCGCGACGCCAATGGCCCGCGCCCTTGAGCTGGGGCGGAAGGCGCTCGGATTCTCAAGTCCCAATCCCGCAGTCGGCGCGGTTATCGTGCGCGACGGGGAGATTGTCGGTGAGGGATACACGCAGCCGCCGGGCGGGCCGCATGCGGAGATTGTCGCGCTGGAGCAGGCGGGAGATCGAGCGCGCGGGGCGACGATGTACACGACGCTGGAGCCGTGCTCGCATCACGGTCGGACACCGCCGTGCGCGGAGGAGATCATCGCGGCGGGGCTGGGAGCGGTGGAGATTGCCGTGCTGGATCCGCACCCGCCCGTGAACGGTTCCGGACGGCGGCTTTTGGAGGAGAACGGCATTCCGACGCGGGTCGGCGATTCGGCAGAGGAAGCGACGCTGCACTTTCAAGGATATTTCAAGCGCGAGGAGACGGGGATGCCGCTCGTCATCGCGAAATATGCAATGAGCCTCGACGGCAAGATCGCGAGCCGGACGGGCGATTCGCGGTGGATCACGGGGGAGGCGGCGCGGGCCCGCGTTCATGATCTGCGGTCGCACGTGGACGCGATCATCACGGCGGCGGGAACGGTGATCTCCGATGACCCGCAACTGACGGCGCGGGACGCGGACGGCACTGCCCTGCCTCGCCAGCCGCTACGCGTGATTGCGGACAGCAACGGCCGAACACCGACGACGGCGCGGCTGTTCAGCGAGCCGGGCAAGACGCTGGTGGCGACGGCGTCTGCGGAGGTTTGCGCGCCGTTTAAGGACCTGGGGGAGAATGTGACAGCGACGGCGTTTCCTGCAGCGCATGGCCGGGTGGACCTGACTGCGCTTCTGCAGCACCTGGGGCACATAGGCGTGGTGCAGATGATGACGGAGGCGGGGGAGCAGCTGCTTGGGGCGTTCTTCGACGAGGGGCTTGTGGACCAGGCGGAGATCTCCATCGCGCCTGTGGTGATCGGCGGGGGCGACGCGCCGGGGCCTGTGGGGGGCGACGGGGTGGAGTTGGTGAGGGACGCGCATCGGTTCGTGAGGATGGACGTTGACCGCGTGGGGGAGGATATTGTCGCGCGCGGCATCCTGCGGTATTGGCAGGGCGGCGCGGACTAGGCGGCGCGGCGTATAATCAGGGGCATCCCGTTAGGTGGGGTGAGGAGAGATGTTTACGGGGATTGTTGAAGAGGTGGGGCGAATAGTCGCCATTGGCGAGGGCGGCCTGATTGTGGAGGCCGACGTAACGCTGGGCGAAACACGCATCGGCGACAGTTTGTCCGTGAATGGCGCGTGCCTGACGGTGACGGAGATGACGGACAGTCGGGTGAGCTTTGACGTGATGCCGGAGACGCTTCGGCGGACAGCGATGAACGTGCTCAAGCCGGGCAGTCCCATCAACCTTGAAAGGGCCGTCACGTTCAACAGTCGTCTGGGCGGGCACCTTGTGCAGGGGCACGTGGACGGCACGGGGACGGTGGCGGAGATCACGCCTGAGGCGGACGCGCGGCTGGTTCGTATCGCCGCGCCGCCGGATGTTATGAAGTACGTTGTGGAGAAGGCGTTTATCGCGGTGAACGGCATCAGCCTGACGGTGATGGGACTGGACGAGGAGTCGTTCACCGTGTCACTGGTGCGGCACACGTATGAGAACACGGATTTGGGCGAGGCATACGTGGGGATGCCGGTGAATCTTGAGACGGATATCTTTGCCAAGTACGCGGAGAAGCTGCTGCAGGGGGACCGCGAAGGGATAGACGCCCTGAGCGAGGGCGTGGAGGCAGGCTAATGAGCATTATCGACGTCGAGGGCGCCGCCGCGCGGATGCGGCGGGGCGAGTTTGTCATTATCGTCGATGACGCCGAGCGGGAGAACGAGGGGGATCTCGCTATTGCGGCGGACATGGTGACGCCGGAGAAGATCAACTTCATGGTGACACACGCCCGCGGCCTCGTCTGCGTGCCTCTTCTTGGTGAACGTCTGGACGAGCTGAACATTCCGATGATGGCGCAGAAGAACACCTCGACGCTGTCCACGGCGTTCACGGAGTCTGTGGACGCCAAGGCGGGCGTGACGACGGGGATATCGGCGGGGGATCGTTCGACGACGGTCCGGGCGCTCGTCCATCCCGAGACGCGTTCAGGGGACCTGATGCGGCCGGGCCATATGTTCCCGCTGCGGTACCGCGAGGGGGGCGTACTTGTGCGCACGGGTCACACGGAGGCGGTTATCGACCTGACACGGGCGGCAGGGCTGTATCCGGCGGGCGTTATCTGCGAAATCATGAACGAGGACGGCACCATGGCGCGGATGCCGCAGCTGGAAGAGCTGTCCGCGAAGTGGGATATCCCCATCGTCACCATTGCTCAGATCATCGAGTACCGCCGTGTGCGGGAGACGATGGTGGAGCGGAAGGGGGTCGCTGACCTGCCGACGCGGCATGGCGTGTTCCGCGCGTACGGCTACGCGAGTTCCATCGATGCCAAGGAGCACGTCGCCATTGTGATGGGCGACATCAACTCCGATGAGCCGGTGCTGACGCGGGTGCACAGCGAGTGCGTGACGGGCGATGTGTTCAGTTCCATGCGGTGCGATTGCGGCGAGCAGCTTGACCTGGCGCTGCAACACATTGCCGCGGAGGGCGCCGGCGTTTTCCTGTATATGCGGCAAGAGGGGCGCGGCGTGGGCCTGCACAACAAGCTGCGGGCGTACGCGCTGCAGGACACGGGACTCGATACGGTTGAGGCCAACGTGCAGATTGGCTTCCCGCCGGATCTGCGGGACTACGGCATCGGGGCGCAGATCCTCGTGGACCTGGGCGTGCGGAAGCTCAAGCTGATGACGAATAACCCGCGCAAGGTTGTGGGGCTGGACGCGTTCGGTCTTGAGCTTGTTGAGCGTGTGCCAATCGAGGTGGAGCCGAACGACCACAACCGCCGATATCTACAGACCAAGCGGGACAAGATGGGGCATATTCTCACGGGGACGGAGTTCGATCCGGAGGATGAGGCGGCGGTAGACACGGAGTCGCAGTCCTAAGCGCTGCCCCTGCCCTCGCGGAGACCATCCAACGTGCCACCAAACATCATCGAGCCTCTCCCGTGGAATGAGGGGGGCGAGCCGGACAGCGCGCGCATCGGGATCGTTGTGGCGCGTTTCAATGAGCTGATTACAAACCGGATGCTCGAGGGCGCGCTTTCGGCGCTTCGGTCGAACGACGTGCCTGATGAGTCCATCGACGTGGCGTATGTGCCTGGGTCGTTTGAGATCGGCTCGGCGGCGCAGGCGATGGCAGAGTCCGACCAGTACGCGGCGGTTATCTGCATCGGCGCGGTGATCCGCGGCGAGACGGCGCACTTCGACTACGTGTCTATGGCTGTGACGCAGGCGGTAACGCGTGTCTCGCTGGATACGGGAGTGCCCTGCCTGTTCGGAGTGTTGACGACGGACACGATGGAGCAGGCACTGGCGCGGTCAGGGGGCCCGGGGAGCAACCGGGGCTATGACGCGGCGGCCGCGGCCTTGGAGATGGCGGGGCTGCTTGCGCAGATAGATGAGCTAGGGCCAGAGGAAGAGTAGCTGCGCTACGGCATACGTTCGCGATCTTGCCTTGACTCGACAATAAGTTGGCCTGCCGCGTTCCGGCTTGTTTGCCAAGTGAGTCTTTAGATTCCTCGACTTCGCTCGGAATGACAGCGAGGGCGCTCAGAATGATAGGAAAAAAACCGCCTATGGGCGGCATTGCCCCCGCCTTCGCGGGGGATTCGTTGGGTGAGAGGAAAGGCGCGGCGCGCGGCCGATGCGCGCCGCGCCCTGAGATTAGGCGCCGTTTCGCTTGACGGCCTTGGCAAGCTCCGTGCCAGGGGAGAAACCAACGCGGTCATGAGCGGCAACCTTTGTGGGTTGGCCGGCATTGGGTCCGCGGAGGGGGCGCACGGTGCGCTCCTTGATCTGGCGAACCTCAAAGCTACCGAAGCCGGTGATGACCACACGGTCGCCACGGGTCAGGGATTCCTGAATGGCGCCGGTAACGGCATTCAGAGCGGCCTCACCGTTTGATCGGGTTCCACCCATGCGCTGCGCTACGATTCCGGCCAAGTCACCCTTGTGCAGAGTCTGCGTCACGATGCACCTCCTATATGCGCGGGAACCTACCCTTATCCACCGCGCTCCTCTTGGTGTGTTGGGGTCATACTACCATAATGTCAGGCCGTCAACAAGCCCTTCTATGCCGCGCCCATGCGATAGCGTAACGCGAGGCGCGTGGGCACGCGCAATAGGAACACGCATCACGAGGGCTAGGGGTAGAGAAGGCTGTTCTATTGACGTATTCGGCATAATCGCGCTTTATGTGCGTTTTCAGGTTGTCAGAACGGATATGCTTCGCAATATACAGGATTAATGGGGGGTTAATGCCATGGGGATGCCCACTTTTGGTGTCTGCGGCGTGAATTGGTGGAATAACGGGTGTCAAGTTAAGGGAAAAAGGCGGATTTTGGGGTGAATGGGTAGGCGGCGCTGCGCGCCGCACTGGATTCCCGCCCCGTATCGGGGTACGGGGCATGCTTTCGCGGGAATGACGAAGGGGGTGACGGAGAGTCTATGCGCCGTCTGAGGTTAGCTTGGTGTAGAAGGGTGTCCAGAAGAGGGGGTGGACGTACTCGAAGTTGACTTCCTCGGAGAGTTTGTCGTCGCCGTCGTTGTCGCTGATGTAGACGGGGCGGTCGTCCGGGTGGGCTTCGAGGGCATCGAGGAGGTTCTTCTTGCGGTCGACGCTCAGGAACTCGGGGAAGCCGGCGTCCTTGGGTCGGAGCGGGGAGGGTGAGACGATGACGACTGAGTGCCCCATGCCCTCCAGTTCGTGAAGGACGGGGACTGGAATAGGTCCGTCACCAACGTCGAGGGTTCCATCAACATCGAAGCAAAGCAGTGCCATCGCGCAATTCTCCCAGATGTGTTTTCCGTACGCAGGACTCCAACATCGTACTGCATGGGAGCGTTACACGGCGCGCGGGGTGTGGGCTATGCTTGCCCAGATTGGGAACGTGCGATGTGAGATGGAGGACGTAGGGGTTGGCGGAATCTGACGGCATGACGCGCAAGGTTGAGGCCGGGGAGGCGCGGGCAGGTTCGCGGTGGTTTCTGGCGGTTGTGGCGGCGTTCATTGCGTCGCTGTTGACCTCAAACATCATTGCTGTTCGGATTGTGACGCTGGGCGACGCGCCCGTTATTGGGGAGCTCATCGTCACGTCGGCAATCGTTGTCTTTCCGCTGAGCTACATCGTTGGGGACGTGCTGACGGAGGTGTACGGGTACGCCGTGGCGCGGCGCGTCATCTGGGCCGGGTTCGGCGCGAACCTCGTTATGGTCATCGCAATCTACCTTGGGGGGCTGCTACCTGCGGCGAACGAGTGGGAGCACCAGGACGCCTACGACACCATCCTCGGGTTCACGGGCAGGCTGCTCATCGCGTCGTTCATTGCCTATGTGATCGGCTCGTTCACGAACGCCATCATCCTTGCGCGTCTGAAGGTGATGACGGAGGGGCGGATGCTGTGGCTACGGACGATCTCATCGACCGTGGGCGGGCAGGCGCTGGACTCGTTCTTCTTCACGTTCATCGCTTTTCTCGGAGTGCTCTCGACCGGGGACGTGTGGCGCATCTTCTTCGTGGAATGGGGGACGAAGGTGTTGTATGAGACAGTTGCCACGCCGTTCACCTACGCCGTCGTCACGTTCCTCAAGAAACAGGAGGGCATCGACGTGTACGACGAGTCGACGAATCTGAACCCGCTGGCGGTCCGATAAACGGCTTTGCTGCCCAAGCGTCCGTAGTTGTACACGTTGTACACTGAGACGATATACAGAGGTTCACCCTTCGACAAGCTCAGGGTGAACGGGAAGTGAAGCTGGGTAGACCGGTGGGGGACAGCGATGGCCTCGGACTCGTTAAGCATTACGGACAACAGGACCGGCAAGCAGTATGAGCTGCCGATAGCTGACGGTTCAGTCCGAGCGGCGGATCTGAGGCAGATCAAGACCTCTGACGACGATTTCGGGCTGCTGAGCTATGATCCGTCTTTACTGAACACGGCGACGGTGCGGAGCGCAGTCACATACATCGACGGCGACGCCGGTATCCTGCGCTACCGCGGCTACCCGATTGAGCAGTTGGCGGAACATTCCACGTACCTGGAGGTCGTTTACCTGCTCCTGAACGGGGAGCTTCCCAACAAGGAGCAGCTGCTGGAGTTCGAGGAGGACGTCCGCTTCCGCACGATGGTGCTAGAGACCGTGCGGGAGCAGATGGAGACCTATCGGTACGACGCGCATCCGATGGGAATGCTTCTTGGGTCGATGGCCACCATGAGCACGTACTACCCGGCGTCCAGGGACGTCATGGACCTGGAGTCGCGCAAGATACAGACGGTGCGCGCCATCAGCAAGGTCGCCACGGTGGCGGCGTGGTGCTACCGCCACACGCTGAGCTATCCGTTTATCTACCCCGACAACGACCTGACGTACGCCGGTAACTTTCTGAACATGCTGTTCCGGATGGTTGAGCCGAAGTACGTGCCGAATCCCGTCATCGAGCGGGCCATCGACGTGCTGTTCATCCTGCACGCGGACCATGAGCAGAACGCGAGCGCGAACGCGATGCGGGCGATTGCAAGCTCGCAGGCCGATCCGTACTCGGCACTTGCGGGGGCGATTGGGTCGTTGTCCGGGCCACTGCACGGCGGGGCGAACGAGGCCGTAATCCGGATGCTCCAGTTCATCGGCAGGAAGGACAACGTGCCGGAGTTCATCAAGAACGTGAAGGACGGCACGAGCGGCCGCCTGATGGGGTTCGGGCATCGCGTCTATAAGAACTATGACCCGCGCGCCCGGATCATCAAGACCTTGGCCGACCAGGTCTTTGAGGTGACGGGCGTCAATCCGCTGCTGGAAATTGCCCTCGAGTTAGAGCGGATCGCGCTGGAGGACGATTTCTTCGTTTCGCGTCAGCTCTATCCCAACGTTGACTTCTACTCAGGCCTGATTTACCAAGCGATGGGGTTCCCCGTCGAGATGTTCCCCGTACTGTTCGCGGTGCCGCGCACGTCCGGCTGGATGGCGCAGTGGAACGAGGGGGTGACGGACCGGGAGCAGCGCATCGTGCGTCCGCGGCAGATCTACGTGGGCGAGGGTGAGCGGGACTACGTGCCGATCAACCAACGGTAGCTGCGCTACGGCTCTCGGTTCGCGGTCTGGCTTGGGTTGTTGAAGGGGTAGGTTGCCGCGTTCCGGCTTTGGCGCTCAATTAAGGCTTTACATTCCGGAGGAGGAGATTGCCATGCCCACTGCCCGCGGACCCATGGAAGTGAATATCGAAGCCGAACCACCTTACCTCCAACAACATGGGTTGACAGTAAATCGCAACACTGTGAGCAAGACGTTCTCGGGTGATATGGTCGGCGCCTCAGAGGCGCAAATGATTACGGCCTTCACTGAAACTCCCGGTTCAGCAGGCTACGTAGCCATCGAGCACTTCATTGGGTCTGTGGACGGGAAGTCCGGCGCCTTCGCGCTTCAGCACAACGGAGTGATGAACAAGGGCGACGCCTAGCTTACGGTCACAATCGTGCCCGACTCGGGTACCGGAGAACTGGCCGGCATCTCAGGGACGCTGGAGATCAACAACGACGAAGGCCAACACTCCTACGTGCTTCAGTACGAACAGGCTTGAGGCTGCCCATCGAGGCTTTATATTCTTCGCTGCGCTCAGAATGACATTCCCGATGGATTCCGGCTTTCGCGGGAATGACGAATAAATCGTCTAGTCGTTACTTCCCCACTTTGGGAGGCCGCGCATGCCTTGCATGAGGTAGGAGGCGGCGAGGGCGGCGATTCCGCCGCCAATCAGGGGGCCGATCCAGTAGACGAAGTGGTTCGTCCAGTAGCCGGAAATCAGGGCGGGGGCGAATGAGCGCGCGGGGTTGAGGGACGCGCCCGTCAGCGGGCCGGCCATGAGCGCCGTGAGGGTGATTGTCATGCCGATGGCGAGGGGGGCGATCATGCCGGGGCCATTCTCGTCGACGGCCACCTGGAAAATCACAAACACCAGGATGAAGGTCACGACGGCCTCAATGAGGATGCCGATGGCGGGTGAAATGTCGCCGTGGAGGGCTGTCGCGCCGAGGTTGGTCGATTCCGCGGCGTTGGAGAGGTCTGTCAGGTCGCCCGCGCCAGAGAAGACGGCGCTCAGGATGAGGACGGCGACGATGCCGCCGAGCAGCTGGGAGCCCCAGTACGCCAGTGCCTTCAGCGGTTGGATCTTGCCTGCAACGAGGAATCCGAAGGTGACGGCGGGGTTGAAGTGACCGCCGGAGACGTGGCCGACGGCGGCGACACCGACAAAGATGGCGAGACCGTGAGCGAATGCGATGACGATGAGGTTGTCGCCGCCGGGGTTGGTGGCGGTGGCGGTCAGGATCGAGCCTGCGCCGATCAGGAGCAGGACGAAGGCTCCAAAGGCCTCAGCGAGTGATAGTTTGACGATCTCCGGTATCTGCACACTGCCCTCCCACTTGCTCCCCGGGGTTGGCTGTTTTCTAGGTTGTCAGAATGATCTTGCCAAAGAAATCACGGGATTCCATCAGGCGGTGGGCGTCTGCCGCCTCTGAAAGCGGGAAGACGCGCCCGACCGTGCCCTTGAGTTTGCCCTGATGTGTCAACTGCATGATTCGCTCAAAGTCGGATGTGTGAAATCCTCCAATGCCCATAATCTCCAACCCACGGAGGAAGGTCTGACCGAGGTGGAGAGAGACGCGGTGACCTGCGGTGACGCCGCACGTGACGAATCGACCCTGCCGTGCCATGACACGGAAGCTGCCATCCCAGAGGGGCGCGCCGACGTTGTCTATGACGACATCCACGCCATTGTTCTCCGTGAGAGCCATGACGATCTCCGGCCACGTCTCGCCGTCCTCGTAGCTGACGGTTTCGTCAGCGCCCATCTCCCGGGCGCGATCCAGTTTCCAGTCGGAACCGGCGGTGGCGATGACGCGGCAGCCAAGGAGCTTGGCGATCTGGAGGGCGGCGGTGCCGACGCCGCTGCCGATTGCATGGATGAGCACGGTCTCGCCGGGTTGGACTCGCGCCTTTGCGGTCAACATTCGCCACGCCGTCTTGTAGACGATGGGCATGGCGGCGGCTTCTTCGAATGAGAGTTCATCGGGGATGACGTGGACGGCGCGGGCGGGGACGGAAATCAGCTCGGCGTAGGTGCCGTGGAGGCGGGAACCGAGGTCGTAGCGGTTCATGCAGTCTTCGTCACGGCCAAGTCGGCAGTAGTGGCAGAGCTGGCAGGGGAGGCGGGGGTCCGCGACGACACGCATGCCGGGGACGATTCCGGCCTCAATGGCGACCATACCCACGTTCTCGACCTCTCCGGCCATATCCAGGCCGAGGATGCGGGGGAGGTTGACCATGACGCCGTTCTCACCGGCTCGGGCGTTGAGATCGAAGCGGTTTATAGAGGCGGCGCGGATGCGGATGAGAACCTGGTCATCGGCCATCTCCGGGTCCGGCATATCGCCGTAGATGAGGTTCTCAGGCCCGCCGCGCTCCTCGATATAGACGGCTTTCATGGCCGCTCTCCTTCAGGGCTAACTGCCCTCGGCGGACTCAGAGCCGGGCATGCCCTCCGGTTCGCGAATCTTGCTGTGCATGGCGATGTAGAGCGTCGGCACGACGAGCACCATGACAAAGCCGAAGAGAACGATCGGCCCGAGGATCATCAGGGCTACCACCGTCGGAATGGCCCACATAGTTTTTCCCTTCCCTTATCCGTAAACGCGAGCAGGCGCTTGCCGTGTCTCCTGCTCGATGTTGGCGTTATCCAGGCCGCGACCGGTCGCGAGCAGGGCGGCGGTGCGGATGGCAGCGCTCATGCTGACGGCCTCCGCCGCGCCCGTTCCTGCTATATCGTACGCCGTTCCGTGATCGACGGACGTGCGGACGAACGGCAGGCCGAGGTTGACGCTGACGCTGCCGTGGAAATCGTGCATCTTGACGGCGATGTGGCCCTGATCGTGATAGAGGGCGATGACGGCGTCGTAGTTGCCTGCGGCGGCGGACAGGAATACGGAGTCGGCGGGCAAGGGGCCTTCGGCGAGGATGCCCTCAGAGACGGCCTGCTCAACTGCGGGGGCGATCTCCTCGATCTCTTCTCGACCGAGCAGGCCGGCATCGCCGCCGTGGGGATTCAACGCCGAGACGGCGATGCGCGGCTCGGCAACGCCCCACTTGCGGAACTCATGGTCGGTGAGGCGCAGTCGCGCGAGGATGCGATCTTTGGCGACGTACTTGTAGGCATCGCGGAACGGGACGTGGGTGGTGAGGTGGACGGCACGGAGACGATGCGCCATGAGCATGGTGGCGATCTCTGTGATGCCCGCCATGCGCGCGAGGACTTCCTGATGGCCGATCTCCTTGTATCCGGCCATGTGGACGGCTTCCTTGTTGATGGGGGCGGTTGAGATTGCCTGGATGCGGCTCTCAAGGGCTAGCGTGGCGGCGAGTTCGATTGAGGTGATGGAAACGACGCCGCCCGCGATGGTCGGCACGCCGAAGGGGATCTCACTTGCGCCGGGGGTGTCGATGTTCCAGACGGGGATTTTTTGGCCGTTCCAATCGACGTCCGCCAGTTGCTCACGGGAGTCGACATGGCTGAGGGGGAGGCCACCGGCGAATCGTTGTGCGGACATCTCCGCGACGGCGTAGCTGCCGACGATGAGGGGTCTGCAGAGGCCGAGGCGGAGGTCATCGTTGGCGGCGAGCGCCTTGACGACGACCTCAGGGCCGATGCCCGCCGGATCGCCAAGGGTGATGGCGACGATGGCCGGGGGTGAGTTGCCGTTGTTGGTAGTCATGGCGTGTCCATTGTACGCCTGAAAGGGGAGAGGGTTAGGGTGAGGGGTACCCACCCCCGTTCGCCCTTCGACAGGCTCAGGGTGAGCGGGGCAATCCCTCCCATCATTCTCACGTCTCCTCCGAACCCTCCGTGCAGGCGGCCCCTCCCCGCCCTCTGCCGTTGACAGCCTCCCGAACCGCTAGCAGAATGAACGGGCTACACAAGCAGCGGTTCTCAATACCGTTTGCGCAAGTTGAATTTCGCATGGAATTCGCGAGGGACGTGGCTTGTCATGTCTCCTCGCGGACTTGCGCAGCCCGCCTGCTTGTGTAGCAACGTAGCCGACGTCTGCACGCCGCGAGGGGGCACTAGTGACCGCACTCAATGTCGCCAATCAAACCCTATTGATTTGGGACAATCTGCCTGTTTTGCGCGGCATCAATTCCGAGAGTGTCGATCTTATCGCCATTGAACCGCCGTTCAGCAGCCCAGACGTGAGATAGAGGGACGAGCACGATGAAAGCGACTATCCAGAAGGGCGTAATAGTAGTAGGGCGTTGGATACGCTCAAGGCCTGCAGTCTTAGCCTTTCTCGCAGGGTTTGGAGCAGCACTTGGAGGATGGCTTGGCTACATCTTGTGGGATATATCGCGGCGGATTGATTGGTATCAAGTAATGATAACCATTGTTGTGCTCGTTTTTTTTGGTGGTGATATTCGTCTATTCAGTCACACAGTCAGAGGAAAGACGCAGGAGGTAGGTCATGATATTCGGTGATTTTGGCGGAGGTCGTACCAGAAAATCCTTCGGCAAGAAGGAGCGCGAGGCTCTATTTCTTTCACAAGGAGGCCGCTGTATGTACTGCGGCAAGAAGGAGCGCGAAGTCACTTATTTTGATGTAGACCATAAGACACCCTTCTCCAGGAATGGGCGCGATACATTTGCAAACTTGCAGTTGCTGTGCCGCCCATGCAACACGCGCAAGGGCGATATGACTGATGGTGAATTTCGTAAAGCCTATGGTTTGACAGCCGCCTCAAAAGCCAAAAACCCACCAACCAAGGTCATTCCGCAGAGTTACTTTGAGAAAATATCAAAGAGTCGGGCAGCGAAGAAGAAGAGGAGCACAAGATCTCGCACCAATGATTTCTGGTGGTGAATGTAAGCCGATTTGGAACAGGGTGGTTGGTCGCCCTGCAGGCGGCGGGATGGATTCCGGCTTTCGCGGGAATGACGATAGGTGAGCAATCAGGACTTTAGATTCTTCGACTCCGCTACGCTCCGCTCAGAATGACATGGGGGTTCGCCCTTCGACAGGCTCAGGGTGAACGGGGGAAGACGGCGCTGCGCGCCGTACTGGATTCCCGCTTTCGCGGGAATGACGATAGGCGAGCAATCAGGGCTTTAGATTCTTCGACTCCGCTGCGCTGCGCTCAGAATGACATGGGGGGGTTCACCCTTCGACAGGCTCAGGGTGAACGGGGGGGGGGCCGATTGATTACT
>VXMO01000006.1:0-24919 GCA_009841045.1 Dehalococcoidia bacterium | reverse complement strand
CCCCCCCCCCCCCCCCCCCCCCCCCCCCCCCCCCCCCCCCCCCCCCCCCTCCCGATGGATTCCTGCTTTCGCAGGAATGAGGGGATGTTCTCTGAAGTGCGGCTTAGCAAGCTGCTTACGGACCAATATGCCGCCGCTTAAAATCCTTTGAATTCGGAGGGGCGTTTTTCTATGAAGGAGCGGACGCCCTCGTCATAGTCGTGGGTTTCGCGGGTGTGCTGGTGGGCGGCGTCGATGTACTTCCAGTGCTGCTCATAGCCCTGGGTGTGGATCTCTCGCACCATGTGCTTGACGAGCTGCTGGGTTACGGCGGGGCCCTGCGCCATCTTGCGGCCAAGCTCCTGCGCGGCGGGCATCAGCTCGTCCGGCTCGTAGACGCGATTGACGAGGCCGAACCGATGCGCGTCCTCGGCGCTGAGGGCTTCACCGGCGAGCAGCATCTCCATGGCGATGCCGTGCGGCAGGAGATACGGGGCCCAGTACGCGCCACCGTCGAGGGGAACAAGGCTGCGCCGCACGTAGACCTCGATGAAGCGGGCGTTGGTGCTGGCGAGTCGGATATCGCAGGCGAGGGCGAGATCGCAGCCCGCGCCCGCGGCGACGCCGTTGACGGCGGCGATGGTGGGCTTGTCCAGCTCCCAGACCTGCATGTGGATGCGGCGTCCGTTGAGGGTTTCGTTCTTCAGGCGCTCTTCGGCGGACATGGTGGGCACGTTCCAGCCGCCACGCTGGCGATCGGCTTTCTCCTTCATGAAGTGCGGCATTGGGCGGTCGCCGCCCGCGCCCGCCATGGGGCCGACATCGCCGCCCGCGGAGAATGAACGCCCTGCGCCGGTGAATATGACGACGCGGTCGTCAGGATTGGCGGCGATGTAGTCCAGCTCGACGGTCATCTCCTCCATGAGCGGAATCAGCCACGGGTTCAGCGCCTCCGGGACGTTGAAGGTGATCGTCACGACGCCCAGATCGTCGCGGTCGACGTTGATGTATTGATGCTCCATTCCCACACCCCCATCCTGCATTGGCGGAATACTGCCAGATTGTACCCCGCACTCGCCCGTCGAGTCAGGGAGGTTCCGACGTTTAGAAGATGGTGACTCCGCTGTCGATGAGGCCGTTATAGATGAGATCAACGCCGACGATGCCCAGGCCGATGCCGAGGATGCGCACAATCCAGGGAGCGGACACCCTGCGTGAGACACGCGCGCCCACCTGAGCGCCGACGATTGCGCCGATGCCGAGCAGGATGATGGGCACGATCATCTCATGCAGGGGCGCGCTGGCCTCATGGGCAATGATTGCAGCCGGGCTGGTGATGAGGATGACAAGCTGTGAGGTGGCGGTCGCGAGATGGGCGGGGAAAACGAAGACCTGGACGATGATGGGCACCATGGCGATGCCGCCACCAACGCCGAGCAGTCCGCCCATGGTGGCCGTGCCGAATCCGACGACGGCAAGGGGAATGGCGCGTCTTGTGGTGAGGGGGACGCGGGCACCCTCCGCGTCCTGAAGCGTTCTGGCAGCCCCACGACCACGGATAGGCCGGATTATCAGGTAGATCATCAAGCTGAGGGCGACCACGCCAAAAGCGATCTCGAACGCGCCTCGTTCAAGCTGCTCAACAATGAATGCGCCGATGGCCATGCCAGGGATTCCGGCAACGGCCATGACAGCGGCCCACCGGTATTCGATGCGCTTCTGTCGGACGTAGGCGACGGTGGAGGAGAGGGAGGTCATGAGGACCATGGACTGGGAGATGCCGGTGACGGTGCCGGCGGTCTCGTTGGGGAGGACAAAGAGGAGGATGGGAACGGCGATGAAGCCTCCGCCCGCGCCGATGAGCGCGCCGATGGAGCCTGCCACGAAGCCGAGGATGGGCATGAGCGCGAGGAGAAGACCGTCCATGCTCTAACTATGGCATGAATGACTTTGGGCTGTGTTCCTTTTCCCTGCGCCGTAGACTGTTCAAAGTAAAGTTGTCTTTGACCTGATTCAACGATCACGAATGCCGGAGGCGCAACACATGAGTCGTTCGGGCAGGTTGTTATTGACGGGGCTATTCGGTCTGCTGTTGTTGGTTCTATTTGTGGGCATCTACTGTGGGGGTTCTACCAGTCTGCGTGGGGAGATCACGCTTGAGGGGGAGGATGAGACGTCGATTATTCCCGCGGCACGGGTGGTCGTCACGTTGAGGGATACTTCGTATGCCGATGCCCCTTCAGTAGAGATTGCTCGTCAGGAGCATGAGAACGTGACAACGCTGCCGCTGGTGTATGAACTGGATTGGGACGAGCCGCTGGAAGACAGGCCTGAATACTCGGTGAGCGCGCGTTTCTACGACAGCGAGGGGAATCTGACCTATATCAACGACACGGTGTTCACGGTGAAACCCGGCGACCGGAGGGTGGACTTCTACGTCATTGCGGTTCAACGGTAGGTAGTTGGCTTGCCACCCCGCTACGCGCTGTCCACAATCGAATCGTCGTTGACCGAACTTACTATCACGACCATCGGGGGGTTATCGGATGAGGCTTGAGGGGAAGACGGTTTTGGTTTCGGGGGCGGGGCCGGGTATGGGACGAGCAACTGCCCTGCTGTGCGCGCAGGAGGGAGCGACGGTTGTGCTGGTCGCGCGTCGCGCTGAGCATCTTGAAGAGACCTTGCAGATTGTACGGCGGCTTGGGACACCGGCCTCTGAGGCTGCGGTCGCGATTACCGGCGACGTTGCAGATGCGGCGGATGCAGAGCGGATTGTTCTGGCGGCGCGTGATGCGGGCGGCGGACGACTGGACGTGCTCTATAGCGGCGGGGGCGGGTTCTTTGATCCTTCGGTGACGTTGAGCGAGGTGGAGCCGAGCTTCTGGCGGGAGGCCATCGGGAACACGATGGAGGGGCCATCCAACCTCGCGCGGGCGGCGCAGCCTGTGATGAAGCGGCAAGGCGGAGGGTCGATGATCTTCGTCACGGCGAGCGAGAGCGTTCAGCGCGGGTCAAACGTGGCGTACGGGGCAGCAAAGGCGGGGGTTATCGGGCTGGCCCGCAACCTGGCACGGGAGTTGTGGGAGGACAATATCCGGGTGAACGTGGTTGCTCCCGGCCTCATTAGGCAGCGATTGGGGGCGGACGCCGATGGCATCGAGGTGCCGGAGCAGACACTGTCGCGGCGCGGCCACGTATCTGACGTTGCGCATGCGGCGCTGTATTTTGCGTCCGATGAATCGTCGTGGGTGACGGGGCAGCTGCTTTCCGTGGACGGCGGCGTGGACGCGGGCGGACGGGGGCTGTGGGACCTGGAGCGGTAACTGCGCTACGGCGTAGGCAGTGCCTACAGCCAAGGTTCGCGATCAGGGTTAAACGGCATCCAAGTTTGGCACCGCGTTCCGGCTTTGGCGGCCTATTGCGGCTTTGGATTCTTCGCTGCGCTCGGAATCACATGAGGGCCGCGCTCGATATGACGGGGGCGTACTCTTTCGCGGTGGGGGTGGCTAGTGCCATAATGCGGCATCCATTGGGGAGGATGGGTGGGGCGAGTCTATGACAAGCCAGCAAGGCACTAACCGGCGGGATGCAGGCACGCTGCCGCTTTCAGGCGTGCGGGTCATCGATCTGACATGGCACGCCGCGGGGCCGTTCGGGACGCGGCGTCTGGCGGACTATGGCGCGGACGTCATCAAGATCGAACGGCCTGAGACCGGCGACCCCGCGCGGGATATGCCGCCTTTCTACAAGGATGAGCCGGGCCTCGAGCGCAGCGGGTTGTTCCTGTACACCAACCTGGGCAAGCGCTCGATGACGCTGAATCTCAAGTCAGAGCGCGGGCGGCAGATTGTTCTCGATCTCGTGAAGGACGCGGACGTGTTGGTTGAGAGCTTTAGCCCGCGCGTCATGCCGTCACTCGGACTGGACTACGAGACGCTGAGCGGCGTCAATCCGCGCCTGCTTATGACATCCATCAGCAACTACGGGCAGACGGGGCCGTATCGCGACTGGAAGGCGACGGACATCACGAGCTACGCGATGGGCGGCGCGATGATCAACACCGGCCACCCGGAGCGGGAGCCGCTGCACTTCGGCGGCCACGTGGCGGCGTTCCAGGTGGGCGCGATGGCGGCGGCGGCAACATCGATGCATCTGTTGGGTGTTGAGGCGAGCGGCGAGGGCGATCACCTGGACGTTGGCGCGCTTCCCGTGTGGATGGGGGCAATCGACCGTCGCCAGAGCTATCTGATGGGCTACCAGTACGGCGGCGGGAACTCAACGCGTCCATACCCGGCGGGGGCACTCGGCTCCGGGACGTGGATCTGCCAGGACGGGTATTTCATGACGACGGCGGGGCCGGCGATGTTTCCACGCATGATGCAGATGGTGGGGATGGGCGATCTTCTGGAGACGCCGGAGTGGTCAACTCCCCTCGCGCGTTCTGCGCCGGAGCGTCTGGATGAGTCGTTGGCGGTGATTGTGCCATGGATGCTGGAGCGCACAAAGAAGGAAATCCGCGCCGAGTGTCAGAAGTACGGCGTTCTTGGCGGACCGATCAATTCATTCGACGACCTGTATAACGATGAGCATCTCCAGCACCGGGAGTTCTTCCAGGAGATCGACCATCCGACAACGGGGCCGATTCCCTACCCGGGTTATCACGTGAAGATGCACTTTGTGGACGGCGGCGAGCTGCCTGCCCGTAAACGCGCTCCCCTGCTGGGCGAGCATACGGATGAGATTCTGCGCGATGTACTGGGATGCGACGACGCAGAGATTGCCAGTCTGCGGGCGGAGGGGGTGGTGTAGCAATGGTGAGCACCGGATCACGCCGGCTGCCTCTTGAGGGCGTGCGCATACTTGATATCACCGTTGTGTGGGCCGGGCCGTACGGCACGCAGGTACTCGCGGACTGGGGGGCGGAGATCATCCGCATTGAGTCCATCAAGCATTTCCCGCCAACGACGCGCGGCATGATGCCCTACCCGGACAGAAACATGCCGAGCCTCGGAGGCGGATCGGCGCAGTTTCCGGACCATGAGCCCGGCAAGCGTCCGTGGAACCGGTGGGCGTCCTTCAACGCGCATGCCCGCAACAAGCGGAGCATGACGGTGGATCTGAGGCGGCCCGAGGGGCAGGAGGTCTTCGACCGCCTGCTGCGGATATCCGACGGGGTGATGGAGAACAACGTGCCCATCAGCATGGAGCGTGTGAACGTGACATGGGAGCGCGTGCATGAGGTGAATCCGCGCGCCATCATGATCCGTCAGCCTGCTTTTGGCATCGACGGTCCGTATAAGAACTACCGCACGTTCGGCAGTCACATGGCGGCGGTCGTTGGCCACTACTCGTTCATGGGGTATCGGGACGAGGACCCAAGCATGACCGGAAACACGCTGACGGCGGACGCGGCGGGCGGCGCGGCGGGCGCGCTGGCGTTCTCCGCAGGACTCCGCCACCGGGAGAAGACCGGCGAGGGGCTATTCATCGAGTTGTCGACTGCCGAGAATTTCATGACGTATCTGGGCGATCAGTTCATGGACTACTCCATGAACGGGCGACAGCCGGGGCACCAAGGCAACCGCGACCCGCAGTACGCGCCGCAGGGTGTGTACCCGTGCTTGGGGGACGACCGGTGGATCGCCATCAGCGTACAGTCCGATGAGGCGTGGCAGGCGCTGGCCGGAACGGTGATGCAGCGCCCTGATTTGGCGTCCGACAGCCGCTTCGCGACGCTTGCCGGTCGGCAGGAGCACCACGACGAGCTTGACGTGGAATTGCTGACGTGGACGGTGACGCAGGACGCCATCGAGGCGATGAACCTGCTGCAAGCGAACAACATCGCGGCGGGGACGGTGATGGCGGAGTCCGACGCATATGCGGACCCACACATGCAAGCGCGTGGGTTCTGGGAGGAGTTGACGGCTGAGGAGGTCGGGACGCACCTGTATACCAGCACCCTGTGGACCGCAAAGAACACGCCGCGCCGGCATCGGTGGGGACCGCCGCGCATGGGCGAGGACAACGAGTACGTTTACAAGGAGCTGCTGGGCTTCTCGGATGCCGAGTACAAGGAGTATGAGGCGGCCGGGCATATCGGGATGGATTACGACCTGGATCCGGGGGATTAGACGGCGCTGCGCGCCGCGTGTGCCCCCGCCTGCGCGGGGGATTCGGAGGGGGAGGGCCCGATGGATTCCGGCCCCGTATCGGAGTATGGGGCATGCTTTAGAGGGAATGACGGAGGAGGGCCCGATGGATTCCTGCTTTCGCAGGAACGAGGGGAGGTAATAGACAGGGATGACACTGGAACCGACCTCAATCATGCCGCTTGACGACGTGCGAGTCATCGATCTGACGCACAGGACAGCCGGCCCGTTCGGCACGCGCATCCTCGGCGACTACGGCGCGGACGTTATCAAGATCGAGCGGCCCGAGACGGGCGATCCCACGCGCTCCATGCCGCCGTTCTACAAGGACGAGCCGGGTCTGGAGCGCAGCGGCCTGTTCATGTTCCTGAACACCAACAAGCGCTCCATGACACTTGATCTGAAGTCGGAACGCGGGCGGGAAATCGTCAAGGAGCTTGTGAAGGGCGCGCAGATTGTGGTGGAGAGTTTTTCTCCGGGCACGATGGATGCGATTGGGCTGGGCTACGAGGACCTCAAGAAGATCAATCCCAAGCTGGTTATGACGTCCGTCTCGAACTACGGGCAGGACGGGCCGTACAGGGACTATATCGGCATTGAGCTGAACCTGTACGCGATGGGCGGAAGCATGACCAGCTCCGGTGATGTCGATAACGAGCCGCTCAAGACGGCGGGGCGGATGGTCAGCTACCATGCGGGGTATGCCGCCGCGCTGGCGTCCGCGCTGGGGCTGTTCCAGGTGGAGTTCCGCGACGCGGACGGCGACTATATGGACGTGAGCATCTTTGAGACGGCCATGCACTCCATCGACATGCGGCTTGGCCGCCTGATGGGCTACCAGTACACGGGGCACATCGGGACGCGGCCGGGGCGCGCGGTGGCGGTGGGCGGCGGCGTGCATCCGTGCTCCGACGGCTTTTTCCTGATGACGGGCGGGCCGCGCTTCATCCCCAACATCATCCGGATGATCGGGATGGAGGAGCTGCTGGAGCAGCCCGAGTGGGGGACGGCCGAGGGTCGGGCAAACCCGGATCGTATCGATGAGTTTTTGGCGCACATCATCCCGTGGACTCTGGAACGGACCAAAGAAGAGGTCCGCGCTGCATGCGAGGAGTTCGCGGTGCTGGGCGGGCCGCTCAACACGATTGAGGACCTGGTCAACAATCCGCAGTTCGTCGCCCGCAACTACTTCCAGGAGATCGACCACCCAACGACGGGGCCGATCAAGTACCCGGGCTATCACAACAGGATGCACCGCGAGGGCGTGGACTTCCCGAAACGGCGGCGACCTCCGCTGCTCGGAGAGCACACAGACGAGGTTCTGAGTGAGATTGGGCTGAGCGCGGACGCCATCGCGGCGCTGCGCAAGGACGGGGTTGTTTAGGAACGGAGCGGACGGTTATGGCAGCAGACAACTCAGGCGTGAATAGTCTCGGGTCGCCGAATCCGGGGAATCCGACGCAGCCGGATCCAAGCCTGCCGTTGGCGGGGCTACGGATCATCGACTTCACGGTCGTGTTCGCCGGTCCGTACGGGACGATGCAGTTGGCGGACTGGGGCGCGGAGGTCATACGGGTTGAGTCGACGACGCATTTTGCGTCCACGACGCGAGGCATGCTGGCGCGGCCTGCGCTTGCAACCGTGCAGGCTCAGACAGGCATGGGAATGGGGATGCCGGACAGCGAGCCGGGCGAGCGGCCGTGGAACCGGAGCGCCGTTTTCAACGCGCATGGCCGCAACAAGCTTGGGATGACGGTGAATCTTCGAACGGAGGAGGGGCAGGAGGCGCTGGAGCGACTGGTCGCCGTTTCGGACGGGCTGGTTGAGAATAATCTGCCGCAGAGCATGGAACGGCAGGGCATCACCTGGGAGCGACTCTCTAAGATCAATCCGAAGCTGATCATGATCCGGATGCCGGCGTTCGGACTGGACGGGCCGTACAAGGGTTATCGAACGTGGGGCAACCACATGGAGGCCATCTCAGGGCATCCACTGATTCGCACATATTCTGATCTATCGCCTGAGTATGCGCCGGCGGGCGTGCCATCGGACGCGGCAAGCGGCATCGGGTCGGCGCTCGCGTTCCTGATGGGCAAGCGGTATCTCAAGCGCACGGGCAAGGGGCTGCTCATCGAGGCTCCGACGGCGGAGAATTTCGTGCCGCTCCTCGGCGAGTTCATCATGGACTACAGCATGAACGGGCGGGTGTGGACACAGATGGGCAACAACCATTTCTATCTCGCGCCGCACAATGTCTATCGCACACAGGGCGAGGACCAGTGGGTGACAATCGCCTGCTGGAACGAGGAGCAGTGGCAGGCGTTGTGCGAGAGGATGCGCCGTCCGGAGCTTGCGGACGATCCGCGATTCTGCGATAACGAGTCGCGCTTCAAGAACAAGGCGGAGCTGGACGCGATCATCGGGGAGTGGGTGGCAGACAAGCATGCGTCATGGGTGTTGGATCAACTGCAGATTGTGGGGGTGCCGTCCGGGGCGGTGATCAACGAGCGCGACGCGATAGAGGACCGGCACCTGGAGCATCGGGGCTTCTTCAAGCGCATGACGCATCCGGAGGCCGGGACGCACAAGACGCCGATGACACCGTTCAAGTCGATGAACAACCCCGGGGTGGGGCCACGTCGGCACTCGCCACGTCTTGGCGAGGACAACGAGTACGTCTATAAGCAGGTGTTGGGGTACTCAGACGAGGAATACGCGGAGTTCGACAAGAAGGGCCATATCGGGATGGACTTCGATCCTTCGATACCGTGAGGTAGCTGCTTACACTCCCAGCAAGAGATTGCGCAACTCCATTACTGAGTTGGCTGTGTGGTCCGGGTGTGATTGTTTGAGTTCTTCGTTGTTGCCGAAGCCGTAGGTGACGGCGATGGAGGCGATGTTGTTGGCTTTTGCGCCGTGGATGTCGAGGGCGTGATCTCCGACCATGACGATGCGGGGAGTTGCGGTGCTACCCGATGGATTCCGGCCCCGTACCGGAGTACGGGACATGCTTTCGCTGGAATGAGGGGACGTGGGGCCCCCGCCTTCGCGGAGGATTCGAAGGGCGCGAGGGATATTGAGGGCGGAGAGGGCGGTGGCGATTAGTTCCGGTTTGCGGATCATTTTGCCTTCGCGGTCGCTGCCGATGACGACCTCCAGGAACGGCATGAAGTCGGCGTTGAGGGCGATTTCACGGCCAAAGACTTCGTCTTTCGTGGTGGCGATGGCCATGCGGACGCCGCTGGCACGGAGCAGCCATAGCATCTCGGGCACGCCCTCATAGACCTCGAAGCCCTTGATGCCCTCAACGGCGAAGTAGTCCTTGTAGACGGCGACGGCGCGTTCGGCATCGGTCTCGGTCATGCCGCAGACGGACTGGAATGAATCGATGAGCGGCGGGCCGATGAATTGGGTGAGCAACTCCTGATCGACGGCGGGGACTCCCATCTCCTTGAGGGTGTGGACGATGGAGGAGTGGATGCCGATGCGGGAGTCGATGAGGGTGCCGTCGAGATCGAATATGACGACGTCATAGTTGGCTTTGGCGGGCTGAGATGTGGTCATTGCGGCAAGTTGGTCAGTTGGGCTTCACTTTCGGAATGATGAGCCAAAGAGGCCGCCAAGGAACGAGAATCCGAAAACGTAGATGGCGGAGAAGAGCGCGACGAACAGGAGCACCTCGCTGCCGAAGTTTCTTTCTTCGTCGATGTTGGCCGCGACGGTGAGGCCGATGGCGGTGAAGGCGGTGATGGTGGTTGCCAGAATGAGTGTCATCACTCCGGCCATTCCTGCGATGGTGGCGAGCGACGGTCTGCGTCCCGGGAGCTGCATCCCGCCGACGAATCCGCCGATAGCAGGGCTGAGCGGGCCGGTGATGAAGTGGAGTATCGGCGGGAGGAGGCAGAGGAGGGCGACGCCGGCGCCGATGAACGCTGCGCGTGACATGTCTTACTGATTGTAAACTGACAGGACTATGGACATGACCCAGTTTGCGGAACTCTTTCCCGTGCCGCGACCTCTAATCGGGATGGTTCATCTCGCGCCGCTACCCGGCACGCCGCGGTGGGGGGGCAACATCGACGACGTTATCAAGCGGGTGATGGACGATGCGCGGATTCTCGCCGAGGAGGGGATTGACGGCATCATCGTCGAGAACTTTGGCGATACTCCGTACGCGGCCGGCGGCGCGCACCCGGCAACGGTCGCCGGCATGACCATTGGGGTGCTGGCGGTGCATGGGGTTGTGCGGGAGGTAGATACGGAGTCGCGCATCCGCGTGGGCATCAATGTGCTGCGGGCCGATGTTATTTCCGCGCTGTCCATCGCGGCGGCTACCGGAGCGTCGTTCGTGCGGACGAACGTCCTGACGGGGGCGCTGGTGACTGACCAAGGGATTATCGAGGGGACGGCGCACGAGGCGCTGCGGGAACGGCGGCTGCTTGGGAGCGGCACGCCGATCTTTGCCGACGTGATGAGCAAGCACGCGTATCCCGTCGGCGCGGGCGTTGTGATGGAGTTGGAGGCGCGGGCGACGGCGTATCGCGGGCTGGCGGACGCGCTAATCGTGACGGGCGATGAGACGGGCGCGGCGACATCCGCGGAGGACCTGCGGCGGGCGCGGTCGGCGGTGCCGGACAGGCCAATCCTGATTGGGAGCGGGCTGGATGCCGGGAATATCGGCCATCTGTTGCCTCTCTGTGACGGAGCAATTCTCGGAACGGCGCTCAAGGTGGACGGGGTTACGGAGGGGCCCGTTGACCGTGACCGCGTTCGTGAGATGGTTGGGTTGGCGCGGGGGCTGCAGTAGGGCCTATAGGATGAGCGTCAAATGACCCAAGAGCGGCCAAGCGGAGATTCCAATTCAAGGGAACCCAAGAGGCCCAACCCTTCGCATAGATGGCTCGTGGCGCGTCTTGCCGCGCTTGTGCTGATGGCCTTGGCGGTGCTGATTGGCGCGTGTGAGAGGGTTGTGCCCACTCCAGACATCGACACACAAGTTTCGGAGTCACCGACAGCCACCGCAGCTGCGGAAGAACCAACAATTACGCCCACGACTCCACCAACAATGACCCCGACAGCTGAGCCAACATCGACACCGACTTTCGCTCCCACACCACCACCAACGGCGACCCCGACAGTTGAGCCAACGTCAACACCTGTCCCTACGCCGACTGCGACGCCAACGCCACTGCCCAGACGCGACGGTTTCTCCGTCAGCGATGTACCTCTAGACCCTAATGCCGAATACGGTGGCGTACTTCAAACCGCATTCACGAGTGCGAGTATTGGTTTCATTACATGGGAATCAGCAGCAGGACACACCTTCAATGTTAATCATCTGCTGAACAACATGCTGATTAAGCCGCGAACGTGGGGCACGGAGGAGGACTTCAACAACCAGGTCTATTTTGAATTGCACCCGGACCTTGCGGAGAGTTGGAAGCAGTCCGATGACGGACTTCAGTACACCTTTTCTCTGCGAGACGGCGTGTACTGGTCCGATGGCGTGCCGGTCAGTTGCAACGATATCAAGTGGTCGTTCGACACAATCAGGTTCGGGCAGGATGCAGGGTTACAGCGCAGTCCGCGACAGCCCCACTATCTGGCCGTCGATTCAATCGTCTGCCCGGATGACCTGACGGTCGTGTTCAGCCTCCAAAGGCCGAAGGCGGCCATGATTGAGATAATCGGCCAACCCTACAACGTCATCTACCCCGCGCACATCTATGAGCGCGAATACCGGGAGACCGGCGCGCTGACCTCCTTCCGAGAACTACCATCCAAGGCGACTACGGGGTCTTACATCCTGAAAGAATGGATTCCGGGGGAGGCCTTCACTTTTGAGCGCAACACCAAGTACTGGGATCAACCGCTTCCGTACCTAGATGGCGTTGAGGTTCAATACCTCACAGATTCGGCCGTCCCTGCGGCGCTGCGCAACGGGCGAGTGGACATTGGAATCCCACATGGTTACACAGGCTGGCACGGAGACACGCTTCTCGCAGAGTGCACGGAAATATGCCAATTCCGGGATCCCGTCATCGCATCCTCATTCAGTCCGGCGTTGTTCATCAACAAGCAACGGTCAGGCTGGATGGCGGATCAGAGAATCAACGAGGCCTTTGCACTGGCAATCGACAACCAAAGGTACATCACGGCGGTTCGCAATGACTGGTATGAGCTCCCCACAGGCTGCGGCTTCCATCCGACGTCGCAATGGGCCATGCCCAGGGATCGCTGCGGTGAAATCGTTGGCTTCGCAGACGTTGTAGGTGAGACGCGCGCAGAGCGCGCAGTCGCGGCTGCGGCCGACAAGGAGCGTGCCCGCGAGCTGCTGAGGCAAGCCGGCTATGACGAGAGAAATCCGCTGGAGGTAACGTGGACGGTTTGGGAGCCAATCCAGGGCGATGTTCCCGCGTTCCACAGCGACCTCGAGGAGATTGGTGTGAGTGTTGCGGTGGACGTCCACGAATCTGTGTTTGCCTACGAAACGTGGGAAAGGGGCAGATTCGATTTCGGACTCCACAGTTTCTGGATTGCAGGCATTGATCCGGACGTGATCCTGTACGAGCACTTCTACACGGGCGGGCCCCGCAACTACAACCGCTACAGCAATCCCGAGTTTGATGACCTCGTCGACCGGATGAGCCGAACCCTGGACCAGGATGAGCGCAAGGAGCTTGCGTGGGACGCGATGGAGTTGGCGTTGAGCGACGTCGCCAAGATCATTGTTTCTCACGGCTCCTACGTACCGGCGTTCAACACGGATGTCCGCGGCTACATGCCTGCTATCAACTACCTTGCCGCTTACGGTCCGCAGCTCCGCTACGATCACGTCTGGCTTGATCGGTAACGCCAGGGGGGATTCGCCCTTCGACATGCTCAGGGCGAACGGATGCGACGGCGCTGCGCGCCGTACTGGATTCCTGCCCCGTATCGGGGTACGGGGCATGCTTTCGCGGGAATGACGAGGGCAGCGACTATACTGTTTCTGGTAAAGCGCAAGCAGTTGCGCGGCGCGGATAAGAACGATGACTACTCAATCAGATGGCAACCTGACGTTGGGGAATCCGGCTATCATCGGGCCGCTTGAGACTCTCGAAAGCAGATTCGAGGAGCTTGAGGCCGAGATGGCCCAGCCGGACGTGGCCGCCGATTACAAGCGGCTGGAGGGGTTGTCACGTCAGCGGGCATCGATCGAGCCGACGGTGCAGGCGTTTCATCGGTACAGGAAGGTCCTCGACGACTTGCAGCAGGCGCGCGAGGTGCTTGCATCCGGCGATAAGGACATGGCCGAGCTTGCCGCCGCTGAGGCCGAGGAGTTGGCGGCGACGGCGCAGGACCTTGAGCATGAACTTCGACTTGCGCTGACGCCGCGCGACCCGCTGGATGACCGCGACATCATCGTGGAAATTCGCGCCGGGGCAGGCGGCGATGAGGCGGCGCTGTTCGCGGGAGACCTCTTCCGTATGTACACGCGGTATGCGCAGTCGCGGGGGTGGTCGACGGACCTGATGAACACGAATGAGACGGGCGGCGGGGGGCTCAAGGAGGTCACCTTCGGCGTACAGGGTGCGTCGGCGTACGCGTGGCTCAAGCACGAGTCCGGCGTGCATCGCGTTCAGCGCGTGCCGGAGACGGAGTCGCAGGGCCGCATCCATACCTCAACGGCGACGGTGGCGGTGCTGCCGGTGGCGGAAGAAGTGGACGTTGAGTTGAACATGAACGACGTGCGGGTGGACGTGTTCCACGCGGGCGGCGCGGGCGGCCAGAACGTGAATAAGGTGGCGACGGCGATACGGCTGACGCACGCGCCGACGGGAATCGTCGTGACGTGCCAAGACGAGCGGTCGCAGCTGCAGAACCGCACGAAGGCCATCGCGATTTTGCGGGCGCGCCTGCTGGAAATCGAGACGCAGAAGCAGGAGCAGGAGCTGGCGAGCACGCGGCGCTCGCAGGTGGGAACGGGGGATCGGTCCGAGAAGATCCGTACCTATAACTTCCCGCAGAACCGTGTGACGGACCACCGCATCGGGCTGACGCTGCACTCGCTCGAGCGGCTGACGGACGGGGAGCTGGACCCGCTGCTCGATGCTTTGCGCACGGCGGAGCAGGAACGGCTGCTCGCCGAATCCGTCTCTTGAGTCCGACTCCCGCCCGCGTTCTGCTGACGGAGGCTCGCGCCCAACTAGATTCGGCGGGGGTCGATTCCGCGGCGCTTGAGGCGCGGCTGCTGTTAGCATACGCAATCGATGTTGCTCCCGAATCACTACTTGCCGAACCGGAGCAGATCGTTTCGGCAGATGCTGAGGCGCGATTTCGTGAGGCGCTGGGGCGGCGGCTGAATCGCGAGCCGCTCTTCTATATCACCGGGGAGCGGGAGTTCTATGGACTGCCCTTCTACGTGGACGCGCGGGCGTTGATACCACGTCCGGAGACCGAGCTACTGGTTGAGGAGGCCATCGCGGCGGTTGCGGGCATGGGGGATGCTCACGGTAAGGGCACGGGGCTGCTGATTGCCGATATCGGCACGGGATCGGGCTGCATCGTCGTGGCGACGGCGACCGCGCTTACGGAGGCGCGATTCTTCGCGTCGGACATCTCGGCGGAGGCGGTGGAGGTTGCGCAGGCAAACGCTGAGCGGCACGGCGTGGCGGACCGAATCACGTTTGGCGTCGGCGACCTGTTGGAGCCGCTGGCGGGGCCGGTGGACATCATCATCGCGAACCCGCCGTACATCCCGGCGGAGAATCTTCCCGAGCTGCAGGCGGAGATACGCGACCACGAGCCACGCGTGGCGGTGGACGGCGGCGAGGGGGGTATGACGATTGCCGAACGGCTCGTTCGCAGCGCTCCCTCGTACCTGAAACCCGGGGGGCGGTTGCTGATGGAGGTTGGGTACGGGCAGGCGCCGCTGATGGTGGACGTTGCCAAGGAGGTTTTCCCGCCGGGCACGGAGGTGGATATGGCGCTTGACCTGGCCGGGATACCGCGGGTGGTGCGTGTAGCTGCGCTACGGCTTGGGCGGCCAATTGAGGCTTTAGATTCTTCGCTGCGCTCAGAATGACAGGTTAGGCGGCTCTGCGAGCCGCACTGGATTCCCGCTTTCGCGGGAATGACGAGGAAGGATTGTAGCCGCACATTGAGCAATCGGCTACACTTATTTCCCCACCGCGCAACAACTGCGCGGGACAAATTCTCGAACAGGAAGTGATTACGGACATGACACTTGCGGAAGCGACTATCTCCGGCGTGCGCGCCCAATTCAATGTTGTGCTAAACGATCTGCGGCAGGCTCTGGACGGGCTGGAGGGCGAGGCGCTGAATTGGCGGCCTGTCGGTGACGAGAGCAGTTCGATCTACATGCTCGTTTCGCACATGATGGGGATGGCGGGCGGGATGTGCGCCGTCGCGCGTGGGGAGGAGCCGCAGCGTGACCGCGCGGCGGAGTTCGCGGCCTTCGGCACGAAGTCGGCGGACCTTCTGAAGCTGATCGACGACACGCAGGCGAAGGTTGAGCAGGCGCTCTCGTCGACAACGGACGAGATGCTGGCCAGCAAGCGGGAATTCGTCGGGAATGAGTCGACGGGGGCTGGGATGCTGGCGGTTATGATCCGGCATTTAGGGGAGCATTTAGGGCACGTGGCGTTGACGCGGCAGTTGTGGGAGCAGTTGGAGGCGGCGAGCGGGTAGGTAGCTGCGCCTCTCTCTTCCGTCACGCCGGCTCCTCGAACGTAGTGACTTTACCCTGTTGCCAAGTGCGTGCTATTGTCCGCACGTGCATAAACTGGTCAAAAAGACCTGCTATCAGGAAGGAGCGCAACTATGCCTGCAGAGCCTCTGGGCTATGTTGATCTCACGCTCAAGTACGAGTTTGAAGAAGGACAGTGGGTCGGAGTTTGCCTCGAACTCAGCACGAGCACATTTGGCGATACGCTCCAGGAGGTACAGGACGACCTAACCCAACTCGTTGTTGAACACCTCGAACTGCTGGAAGACGCCAGTGAAAGAGAGCGGTTCTTCGAGGAGCATGACATTTCCTACCATGCGTTCAAGCCGGACTCTGTAACGGTTGCTCTGCCTTTGCAGGAGCAAGCAGGGCATTCCTCTGCGTTGTATCAAGCGCAGTCGCTTCCTATCCCACCACAGCGAGAGCCTGTTCTTACCTAGGATGCAGATATCTGGCCGTGATCTCATACGATTGCTGGAGGGTGACGGGTGGGAACGGGTGCGTACAGCTACTCATGGCGTATGGTTGCGCAAGAGAGTCAGTAACAGGACGCTACACACAACCGTCAAGGACACCCGTAAGATTATCCCGGCAACGACCCTGGGACAGATACTGAGCCTGAAGCAAACCGGGCTAGGCCATGCGGGGCTGCAGAGATTGCTGGACGGTGAATCGTAGAGTACCGATCACGGCTTTAGATTCTTCGACTCCGCTACGCTCCGCTCAGAATGACATGGGGCGGCGCTGTGCGCCGCACTGGATTCCCGCCCCGTATCGGAGTACGGGGCATGCTTTCGTGGGAATGACGGGGGTCTTGGTTAGATCTGGCGGAGGCGGGGGGTTGTCATGGTGAGGAGGATGACAACGACGATCAGCATGAGGCCGTTGAAGATGATGGCGAATTGAGGGCTGGTGAAGTCGGAGAGAGAGCCGACCTCCAGATGGCCGACGGGGCCTGCGCCGACGCCCATGACCCAGATGCCCATCGCCCTGCCCCGCTGATCACCGCCGACGGCGAGCTGAAGGGCGGCCTGCTGGAATAGATCGAATATCGAGGCCATCATTCCCGCCACACCCAGGAAGAATAGCGCGGTGACGAGCCATGGCTGAGACCCGAATGCGGCCAAGCTGAGGCCGAACAGAGCGCTTGCAACCAGCAGGCTTTTGCCCTTTGGGAGACGGTCGCCGATGGAGGCAAGGACTGCGACGCCCACGACTGAGCCGACGGCGCGGGCGGCGACCATGATGCCGAATCCCTGCTCGCCGATCTCCAGCACATCACGGGCGAAGATGGCGATCATGACGGTGTGCGAGAAGGCGAAGATCTCCGTGGCGACAGACAGCAGCAGGAGCGCGCGAACGGACGGGTTTCTGCCAGCCAGGCTGAGCGCCTCGCCAAACGATTGTCGGACGCTGGGCTGCTCCGGCGTGCCAAAGCCGGGGCGGGAGGCGGTGCGCGTAAAGAACAGGATCACCAGCGCCGTCGCGTAACCTCCCGCCATCACGAGGAGCGTGCCGCCGATGCCCAGGAAGGCGAGCAGCACGCCACCCATGAGTCCGCCGAACACGCCCATGAGGCGCTGGGCGAATTGGTTGAGGGCAAGGCCGTTGACGACGTATCGGCTGCCAACGATGTCATGCACATACGCCTGGAGAGTCGGCATGAGAAAGGCGTTGACGGTTCCGTAGAGGAATGCGCCGGCAATGGCGATGGGGACAGTGAGCAGGCCGTTCAGTTCCAGCGTCCCGAGGATGACGCTCAGGATGATGTTGACGGTGACGATGACGCGAAGGAGGATGCGGCGTTCGAGTCGGTCTGCAAGGGTGCCGGCGACGAGGCCAAAGAGGAGGAACGGGGCGAGTCGGGCGGCCTCCGCGACACCCACCCAGAAGGCGGAATCGGATATTTGTAGCACGAGCCAGCCCAGGGTGAGCTGCTGCATCCAGAAGCCCATGGACATTGCCATGGTGGCGACCCACAGGATACGGAAATCGCGGAATCGGAGTGTGCGGAGCGGCCCCGCGAGGAGGGGGTGAGGGGGTGCCCGTCGGGGCCTGTCAGTTGGGGTGGTCACAGCGCACGCTAGGCGCCTGCGGCGGCAGATTCGCCAGCGGTGTCAAACACGGTGCCCGGTTCGATTGTTGCGCCATCGGGTACGACGGCGTTCTGGGCGACGATCGCGCCGCGCACTGTCGCGCCCGAACCGATGCGCGCTCCGGCAAGGATGACGCTGTCTTCGACAATCGCTGAGCCACCGATTATCACGCCGTCGCCGAGCACGACGGGGCCGATGAGGCGGGAGTTTTTGCCGATGGTTACGCCATCGCCGTAGCTGATGGGGCCTTCAGTATGGGCGGAGTCGTGGATCGTTGGGGCTGTTGCGGGTTCGGCGTGGGGGCGGCGGGTGGGGGCGGTTCCGGTCAGGACATCGCGGTTGAGCTGGAGAAAGCTTTCAGGCGTGCCCATGTCCATGAAATAGCCGTCCCACGGGAAGGTGCCGATCTCAACGCCGGACATGAGAGCGGTGGGGAAGAGGTCTCTTTCAAACATGGAGAAGCCGTCGCCGATGAAGTTGAACATCTCCGGCTCCAGCGCGTAGACACCGCTGTTGACGGTATGGGCGGGAAAGCGGGGGCCGGGGGGCTTTTCAATGAAGCGGTTGACGTAACCGATGCCGTCGATGACGACAACACCGTAGCGCGAGGGGTCATCGACGGTGTGGACGGCGAGGGTGGCGTACTCACGGCGCTCCACGTGCTGGTCAACCATGGCGGCGATATCGATCTCCGTCACGCAGTCGCCGTTGAGAACGAGAAAGGTTTCCTTGAGCTCCGGGAGGAGGGCGCGAACCGCACCGGACGTGCCGAGGGGCTTTTGTTCTACCTCGTAATCAATCCGCAGGCCATAGGCGCTCCCGTCGCCGAAGCTCTCGATCAATGGCTCGGCGCGGTAGCCGAGGGCCATGATGACGCGGGTGACGCCCGCCTCCCTGAGGTGATCGAGCATATATTCAAAGAAAGGGCGGTTGGCAACGGGGAGGACGGGTTTGGGGAGGTCATTGGTGAGCGGGCGGAGGCGCGTGCCCTCGCCGCCCGCAAGAACGACTGCGGTGAGGCCACTTAGCATGGAGGCGTTCTAACCGGGCGACTAATCGCCCTGCTCGTCAGCAGGGAGGCCGGCTTCCGTGCGGAGGGCAGCGGCTTTGTCGGTTCGCTCCCACGGCACCTCGATGCGCGTTCCGTCGGTGCGGTTGATGTGGTTGCGCCCGAAGTGGCCGTACGCGGCAACGCGGCGATACCGGGGGCGTCGACCCGCATCCGAGCTCATGAGTTCCAGCTGGGTGATGATTGCGCCCGGGGCCATATCGAAATGTCCGCGAACCAGCTCTTCAATCTTGTCGTTGGAGATGGCTCCGGTGCCGAATGTCTCAATCGACACGGACGCCGGTTCCCGCCGTCCAATGACATAGGCGAGTTGAACCTCACAACGCTCGGCGAGTCCGGCTGCGACGACGTTCTTGGCCACGTAGCGCGCGTAGTACGCGCCGGAGCGGTCGACCTTCGTCGGGTCCTTGCCGGAGAACGCGCCGCCGCCGTGCTTGTAGCCCGCGCCGTATGTGTCAACGAGGATCTTTCGGCCGGTCAGTCCCGCGTCCGCCATGGGCCCGCCAATGACAAAGCGGCCGGAGGAGTTGATGTGGAACTTCGTGTCCCTGTCCATCAAGTTGTGCGGCACGACTTCTCGAATGACCATGTCATGAAGGTCACGGCGAAGGGTTTCATTGCTCACTTCCGGATCATGTTGGGCGGCCAGTGTGATGCTGTCGATTCGGCGAACCTTGCCGTCTTCGTATTCGACTGTGACCTGGGACTTTCCATCGGGCCTGAGATACGGCAGCGAGCCGTTCTTGCGGACTTCAGCCAGCCGCTCTGCCAGTCGATGTGACAGGTAGATGGGCAGCGGCATGAAGATATTGTCAGTTCCGAGGGCGTCTTCGGTCTCCCGGCAGGCGTAGCCCACCATCGATCCCTGGTCTCCTGCTCCGAGGTTCGCGATGGCATCTGCGGCTCCCTCGCCGCGAATCTCTTCGGCTTCGTCGACACCACTCTTGATGTCCGGCGACTGCTCATTGATGGAGACAATGACGCCGCACGTATTCGCGTCAAAGCCATAGTCGTCTCTTGTGTAGCCGACTTCACGCACGGTGCTGCGAACAATGTCCTGGATATCCACATACGAAGTGGTGGTGATTTCTCCGGTAACGAAGACCAGGCCCCTGGTGACGAGGGTTTCACAGGCGACGCGGGCGGTGGGATCATCCGCCAAGATAGCGTCAAGAACCGCGTCGGAGATTTGGTCACAGAGTTTGTCCGGGTGACCTTCAGTTACAGATTCGCTCGTCTGCAGGAACCTCGTCATCTATCGTTTTCCTTCCTACTTGCTGCTCTAACTGTTGTTGTTCGTCACGTCGGTCAGCGGAATCAGGCCGTATTCCTGCTCCTGTTTGGGGGTTAGGAGAAGGAGAGTGGCCTCCGCTGTGGCGATTTTTTTGTCCTCGAGGGTTGTGACCCGGGCTTCTATGGTAAGCATGCGCCGCGTGTCTTTCACAAGGGCTGCGGTCACGCGGAGGGGGGCGTCAAGGGGAGCGGCGTGGCTGTAGCGGATGTTGAGGCGGGCGGTCGCGGCGTGTTGGCCGCGCGCGTAGGCGACGTAGGCAGCGGCTTCATCAAGCAGGGTGGCGACGATGCCACCGTGGAGGACGTTCGGCCAGCCCTGATGCATCTCCCGGGGAACGTACAGGGCGGTTACACTCCCATTCTCAAGGGCCTCGAACTCCAGGTTGAGGCCGGAATCATTGGCTGCGCCGCAGGCGAAGCAGTGGCCGTATCGCTCCTGCTCCTCAAGCGAGGCGGTCGCTCGAATGGACACTGCTCCGGTTTTGCGCGCTGCGTTGGCGGGGGTTGCCGTCGGCTGATTCAGGTGCCCATCTCCCAACTGCCGAGGTATTTTTGTTGTTCATCCGTAGGCGTATCAATGTCAATTCCTATGGAGTGAAGTTTGAGTCGCGCGACTTCCGCGTCGAGTTCACGGGGCAAGGTGTGGACATCGTTGGACAGGTCGCTGGCCTCGTTGCCGGAGAGATATTCGGCGGCGAGGGCCTGATCAGCGAAGGAGAGGTCCATGACGGCGGAGGGGTGTCCCTCGGCGGCGGCGAGGTTGATAAGGCGTCCCTCGGCCAGGAGATTGACGGTGCGGCCGTCTTTCATGTCATAGGCCACGACGTTCTGCCTGAGTTCACGGGAGCCGTTGCTGGCCTCTTCAAGCGCGGGTATATCGATCTCGACGTTGAAATGGCCGGAGTTGCTCAGCACGACGTTGTCCTTGAGCAGAGGGATGTGGGTGCGCCCGATTGCGTGGATGTCTCCGGTGACGGTGATGATCACATCAGCCTGCGGAACAGCATCGGCGGTTGTCATGACACGGTTGCCGTCCATCAGGGCTTCCAGGGCGCGGATGGGGTCGATCTCACTGACGATGACCTGCGCGCCCATGCCCTTTGCCCGCATGGCAACGCCGCGCCCGCACCAGCCGTAGCCGGCGATGAGCACGGTCTTGCCAGCCCAGAGGATGTTGGTGGCGCGGGTGATGCCGTCCAGCGTGCTCTGGCCGGTACCGTAGCGGTTGTCAAAGAGGTGCTTGGTATCGGCGTCGTTGACGGCGATGACGGGGTACATGAGCTTGCCCTGCTGGGCAAGGCTGCGGAGGCGAATGACGCCGGTGGTGGTTTCCTCGCTGCCACCGCGTAGGCCTTCAATAAGGTCCTGACGCTCTCCGTGGATTGTCGCGACGAGGTCTGCGCCGTCATCCATCGTCATGGTGGGTCTGCCGTCAAGGGCCTGGTTGATGTGCTTGTAGTAGGTTTCGGTGTCCTCGCCATGGATTGCAAAAACGGAGATGCCGTGATTGGCAACGAGGGCTGCGGCAACATCGTCCTGCGTGGAAAGCGGGTTGGAGGCGCACAGTCGCACCTCCGCGCCACCCTCTTTAAGGGCGAGCATGAGGTTTGCCGTTTCGGACGTGACGTGCAGGCAGGCGGCGATGCGCTGGCCTTCGAGCGGGCGCTCCTCGCGGAATCGCTCCTGTATCAGTTTGACGACGGGCATTTCCCGCGCGGCCCACTCGATGCGGCGCTGGCCACTATCGGCAAGGGACAGATCGGCTATGTCATGGGCGATATCGGTAACGGTCATCGGTGGCATGTTCTCCTATCTGATTGATGGTGGCACGGGGGAGTGTCTATTGTAGCCGTTTTCACAGTAACAGCAGATTGGACAAGGCTACAGGCCCGCATCAAATCATCTCAGCAGTTCCATAAACTCTTCTCTGGATAGGCCGGCATCACGTATCAGTTTTCTCAGTAGGCCGCGGCCAAGTTCCCGATGTCTGGGTACGGAGAGTGTTCTTCCGCCCGGACCCACGAGAATCATGTGGCTGCCATTCGTCCGTTCCCACAAGAAACCAATTCGATCCATGGCACGGACGAAATCATCCCCGGAAATGACGGGGAGTTGAGTCACGAAGCTGCCACATTGATGATTTCGTATTCAGTGGAGGTTGGAACAGGGACACCACGATCATGGACGCTTGCCAAATAGCCGTCGATAGCCTCTCGGATGTTGGCTAGCGCCTCTGCACGTGTTCGTCCTTGTGTATGGCAGCCGGGCAGCGTTGGGCAACTGGCGACAACAAAGCCATCCTCATCATCTTCAAATACAACAAGAAGTTTCAGCATGGTTCCGCCATCATCAATCCCACATTTCGCCAAGAACAGTTCTTATTCTAGCGTGTTGGCGTCCAAGTGGGAGACGAGGGTATCGATGACGGATTGGGGGGAGGCGGAAGTGTCAAGGCGGAGGACGGAGGCGGCGGGGAGTTCGTCAGGGGGTTGGAATGAGTCGCGCTGGGCGGCGTAGATCTCCCAGCGGCCGTCCGTGGGGACACCGCCCTCTTCGACGCGAGCGTCTAGGCGTTTGCGGGTTTCCTCTTCAGACAGTTCGCAGATGACCATGAGGAGGGGGACGCCCGTGGTGCTTGAAAGGTCTGTGAAGCGTTTGCGCTGTTGGGCGTTGGAGAAGGAGCCGTCCACGATGACGGAGCGGCCCTGTTGAAGAGCATCGGCGGCGAGGCGTGCGAGTTCATCGTAGGTGCGTTCCGTCATTTCGGGTGAATAGATTTCCGTGTTCCACTCGACAAAGTGGCGTTCGTCCTCGGGGACACCGGCCAGTTCCTTGCGGACGACGTCGCTGGAGATGTAGGTATGGCCGCGCTCACGGGCAAGGCCCTCTGCTAGGGTGCTTTTTCCGGTTCCCATGAGTCCGCCGATAAGCACGATGTTGGGGCCGATCATGGTGCGGGCGTATTGCTCGGCGAGGCGGAAATAGCCCTCTGCGCGCTCTTTGACGGCGGCGGCTTCTTCATCGCTCAAGTCGGGCTGATCCAGCCGAAAGCCCTCAACCTTGCCGCGGACATACGCTCGGTAGCACTGGTAGAACGGCAGCAGCTCGGGCATTCCGGGATCATCAGCCTGTTCCAGGTAGCCGTCTACGAAGGCGCGGGCGAGGTTTGCGTGGCCGCGAGCTTCGAGGTCCATCGCCATGAATCCCACATCCCAAGCCACGTCGCCGTAGCGAAAGCGCTCGTTGAAATCGATGCAGTCGAGGACGGAGATACGACCGTTGGCTTCGATGCAGATCTGCTGGGCGTGGAGGTCTCCGTGGGTGTCACGGACAAAACCGTTCTGTGACCGCGAGTGGAAGAGGCTTTCACGGTCGCGCATGAAACGGCGAGCATAGTTGGAAACGATGTCATATGTCTCCTGCGAGATGGTACGGCCGATATAGGCTTCCGTCTGCTCAAAGTTCTCTTCAACATTGAAGCGGACGCCTTCCAGATCGCCTGCCGCGGCTATCCTGTCGTTCGTCTCCGCATTCACGTGGACGTTGGCAACGATGCGGCCGAGCTCGGCCATCATCTCCGGCGTGACTTCGTCGCGCTCCAGCCGCGTGTTCAGCATCATGTCTTCCGGCAGGCGGACCATCTGAACGAGGTATTCGACGGCCGCGGGGTTCTCCTCCGCAACGATGCGGTAGCCGCCCCGCCCGTTCGGTATGACGGCGCGGACTTCACGGTAGATCTCCGGGGCGGCGCGCTGGTTGAGAAAGAGTTCCTGGTAGCAGAAGAATCGGCGATTTCGGAGAGTGGTGAAATTCAGGAAGCCGTAGTCGACGGCTTTCTTCATCTTGTAGGCGCGGTTGCCGGCAAGGAACACGACGGCGGAGTGGGTCTCACGGACTTCGACGGAGTCCACACCGTCGCGGGGGGGATAGGTCTCAGGGGAGCTTAGGGCGTCGATTATGGGACGCTGGGCTTCGTAGGGGTCAGTAGTCACCGGACGGCGCAGGCTGCTCAGTCCTGCGCGGTGGGGTGGCCGGCCTTCTTCCAGGCGTCAAAGCCACCCTCCATGCTGTAGAGCGGGCCGGGGACGCCGACTGAAGCTGCTAGTTCCGAGGCCAAGGCTGAGCGGACGCCAGCGGCGCAGTAAAAGACGATGGGTTGGTCCTTGGGCAGGTCATCGACGGCGGACATGTTGATGATGTCGTTGACGGAAATCCGGGTTGCGCCTTCTATGTAGCCCTCGTCCCATTCTTCCTGTTCGCGGACATCAATCAGCGCGACGCCACCGCCATCGATAAGATCCTTTGCCTGATCGATGTCAACTCGCTCAAAAGGCTCTGCCGCAGATGTCATGGTTGCCTGTCTCCCATTCGCCAGAAGGATTCGTTGTACCTACAAACTATAGGGAATTTTGGGGCAAGGGGGTAGTAGTGGGGGTTCACCCTTCGACAGGCTCAGGGTGAGCGGGGGGATGTTGCTCAGGGTGAACGGGGGCAAAAATAGCAATCGCGGGGGGGGGGGGGCCGCGCCGGGTTGGCGCGCGCCGGGGGGGTCGGCCCGGGGTCTGTGAGGGGGCGCGGTGGGGGGGGCTGGGAGGGGGGGCGG
>VXMO01000036.1 GCA_009841045.1 Dehalococcoidia bacterium | reverse complement strand
CGCTGGCGGAAGGGGAGCGTGTGGACCTTGACACGCGCGCGGAAGCGGCTAAGGATCTTTCCGGCAAGACTGGCCATACAGGACGGCAGCGGACGGTGACCATGCCGAGTTTGATACCGTTTGGTGACGGCACGAGGACGGAGATTAAGGTGGCCGCTCCGGATGCCTCTGTGACGCCATCCCGCGGACCGAATGTCCGGCAATTTAGGGAAACCGCCGCCATCCTGGCAAAAGAAGCAGGAACGAATGTAGCCGTTCCACACAGTTGAGAGTAGGAGGCGAAAATGGCCCGACACTTTCTGATAACTGTAATACTTGCACTCGGCGCTGCTCACCATTCTCCTGCTAGTGCTCAGCAATGCGGAAGTTTATCCGAAAAATTGTGCGGATATGTGTCAACGACTGTCGTAAATTGGAATGAACGCTTTGGTGACGCAGCCACGATCGATACTTGGCGATACATCGATACGCAGGAGGTAGTGGACGCCGCAGCACTGATTGCCCTGACAGAAACAGGAGATCCCGTACGTGTAGCGAACCTCAACTCCGAGGATAGTATTCGTCTTGTTCCACTGCCGGAGACCGTAAGGGAACGCTTGTATCAAGCAGAACTCGCTCATGTTGAGAGCTTTATTGGCGACGGAAACCGACTCGTTCATCGGGTCGCTCTAGATTGGATAGCAGGCAACGAACAATTCAATTCGGTGTTGGTCGCGAGCGATACGTCTCCGTTCATATTTGATCGCACGTTGACGAGTGTCGTTCTCGAATCCGTAACGAACAGCTGCTTTCATCTCCGACTGAATTGGCTTTGGGGGATAAAAAGGGGTGAAATCTACATAGACTTCGCGCCATATAGGGAAAGCGATCCCTGCGCGCCCCAATTGATTCACTGGATGAATCTCGGACAGGCCAACGCCAAAATGCCGCGCTCTTTCTATGAGAATGGACAGTGCGTAGGTCGGTATGCTTGGGCATACGCGACACCGCTTGGATCTTTCGAGTTTGACATAGACGCAGTTTCCTTTGCCGTGAGCGGATTAGGAAGCATGGGCGGAGGAAAGGGTCGATGTTTCAAGACGGTCCATTAGTCAGCACTACTGTTGTGCTCATATGCGGACGACGTCGTGCCTGAGCGGACTTGAAGGATTGCATGCACCCATTAGTGTTAACACGCCCTAATCGAGGTCTTGATTGGGGTGCCCCCCGGCGATCTTGCAAGAAGGCGTGGGGTTGGTTGCTTGCGATCTTACGCCCTTGCCAATCGCATCCGTCATGGGTCAGCTATTCTGCGATCGTGAACTGGGTCAATCGGCCTCGAAAAGGTCTTCGTCGAATCTGCTGCCGGCAGTGCTTCCGATGAGTGACTGAAGATGCTCGAACGCATTGATTAGTTTTGACGCCTTCGTCCTGCCTTCTGGACCGCAAAATGCGACGCCCTCAAAGAATTTCTTGCGTTCTGTTCTTCCCGGCTCACGCCCACCCCTTCCGGCTTCCCACGCGTCATCGCGGTCGTAGCTGATTTTCACTGCCGCCGAGGCGAATTCCAGATAGGTCTGAGTGCAGCCATAACTGCGGTTATAATCGGGATCTTCGTGTAGCTGCTCCACCCCCTTCAAACTCGGTAGTTCAATTTCGTATGTATTCTTAAACACCCATTCACCATAGCGGTCATGGATTGTTTCAACGCGCTCTACAGTTAGTGTAGTGCCAGAAGATGAAACAGAATATCGAAGCTCGCCTTTGGCACCCTCGTTCAGCTTCCCACCACCGTGTCCATTGATGAAATTTTCAATCCACGTGACAGTAGTCTCAAGGTCTGGCTCCTGTGCCAGTGCGTGCTGTGCCGTGAAACAGGCCCACGCTAGGAAAATTGCAGTTACGCAGTTCCTCATGGCCCGATCCTATTGACAAAAATCGCTGGTAAACTTGGCGTGAACACTCACAAAATAGTCTATGCACTCTCTTTGCTGCTCTCGGAAAAATCGCCGTATCTCCACCGTGTCATCAGGCCAGCGGTTGGCGCCGCGCATGGCATTGAAATCCGCATAGTGGGCGCAGTCGGAAATCAGGTGTTCGACCGTGGAGTTCCACTGGTCTTGACTGGTAAATCTGCTGTGAGTGCCTCCTATTTCCTCGCCCCCCACGACGTCGTTGCCATATCCGAAACTGCCAAGTGTGAATGTTCCGTAGGAAGCCCATTCAGTGCAGGCAGAAGCTGGATTTGCGGCTAGAAGCCAAGCAATAAGTACTAGAGCGGGTTTTTTCATTTGAGGCCCCATTAAGACAACAGCTGCAGGTCACGGGCGAGTATGGCCAAGACGAGGGCAATCGTGATGGTCATCATCCAGCGCAGCGTGGCGAGCTCCCGGCGGAGCCCGGCGATATCGTCTTTGGTGGCCAAGTCACCCTGCCCAGCGCGAATCGCGGCGGCGACTGCCTCCGCCTGCTTCCGCTCCATGCCGGAGGCCTCCAGCTCGCGGGCCGCTGTGAGGGTGTCGAACGCTGATGTCATGGCACCACGATCCTAGCAGAGCAGCCGCGCCGGCGCTGGTGATGGATCGCGCCTACGAGGATGACGAGACCCGTCAGCTGGTGCTCGACCTCGGCTTCGTTCATATCGTCCCGCCCGAGAGCAATCGCCTGGACCCTTGGGTGTACAACTGGGAGATGTACTGGCGTCGCAACGAGGTGGAACGCCTGTTTCGCCGGCTGAAGGGCTTCCGGCGCATCTTCTCGCGATTCGAGAAGCTCGATGTCATCTTCCTGGGCTTCCTCGTCTTCGTCCTTATCGTCGAGGCACCGCGCTAGTGTTAACATGCCCTAGACCAAGGGCCATCGGTTCAGGTTGCCTTCTCCGGCGCCATGACAAGCTCTACATCTTGACTGTTTGGCCCAGCTGGGAGAGCCTTGCTGTGCTCGGGCATCCGATTGCGCTCATGAGAGAGAGGACTGATCGATGGGACAGCGCGTAGTTGAATTGACTGAAGACCAGAAAGTGAAGCTGGAACTGGCTCAGGAACCTTTGAACAGCTTGAGATTATAGATCGGTGTTGGTTGGTACGGGGCCCTGACGGGAAGGCTTTTCTGATTTGTGAGAAGGAGGGACATGTAGTCTAAAGAGTCTGACTGAAGCTCTGCCTGAGAAGCTTCGAACTAGCGCCGAGGCACTCACAACTGCGCGAACTTCGGAAGTAGGACGACGGAGGGTGAACCATCGCGCGCGGACACCTCTTGACCGCAGATATCGAGTTTAGGCAGAGATAAGAATGTCGGCCGGATCAGAGGCTATGTTCAACCGAGCGAAAGCTTGTCCAGAGCGGACCACCGGCGGCGGAGCAGCATCTGTTTCTTTGCCACGCAAGGCGCTCTGGCAAGCCTTCTCGCCGAGCGAGAGGTCGCAATGCTCACCGCAACCTCTATGGTCTCCAGTGTCAGTTTGCCTACCCTGCTTGTTGGTTGGGGGCGCTCGCTCATCGCTGTGTCGTCTATCCGTGGCTCCGCCGCCGGCGGATGCCTCCGTTCTGCGTCGAGCACTACGTTGACCGCGTGTAGGTGGTACGTTCAGGCGTCAGGGGTCCGGCCGGGCGTAGCGGGTGACGCGGCATGCGGAATACTTGGTGAGTACGAGGACAACAACGGCTGTCTGGAATTTTCTATACGGGCGTTCGATGTAGCTCGATCAAGAAGTCGACACCGTATGCTTCGCAACAAGCAAGGATTGGCTCGCGGCAGAATCCGGATCGGTGCGCAGCACGTGCTGGGTCCCGGGCCAACGGGCGCACAGCGGCGCCACCGGCGTGGCGAGGTCCTGCTCAATCCCGGTCTCGGCGTCTTTCCCGACGCTGCATAGCCGCACCAGCAACAGCATCCGCCCGGAGAAGATGATCAGCGGCAAGTAAGGATCAGTCGCCGGTTTGAGCGGCGGCGTTCGGGAGCCGGAGCGGCGGTCCGGCACCCGGGCCGCGGTCGCTCCCATGATCGGGAAGGGAGGCAGTGAACAAGAAGAAACGCCGCCGGGCGAGACCTGGTGAGGTCAGGATCTCGAGACAGGCCGCGAAGGTGATTACCAGCGCCGTGTTTGCTGCCATGGCGGA